>NZ_JBYSXG010000047.1:0-36889 GCF_058782005.1 Sphingomonas sp. FW306-1B-B10E | reverse complement strand
TGAACCAAGGTGGAATGCCCTGAAGCCCAGCCAGCATCTCAAGGAGCCGCTCTGCACAAAATCTATTACGTATGGAAACGTGAAAGACATGTAAGAGCAGCTTAGCATTAACCGATTCACCCGACCCTTGAGGAGCCAGAAACCGGAGCCGCCGCCCACATGTCCCTTCATCAAATCACTATGTCAAAGAGCGACAAAAACCGACGCCGTATCCCACCCCTCTTTCGTGGGGCGTTTGCGGCGCCTGGTTTTTGGTGACCGGCGAAGCAACTCGTGAAGAGCACCGCGTCGGTGGAGTGGCTTCTATGCCCGGCTTTTGATTCGGTCAACAGCCATTTGAAATTTTCTGTCTTTTTACCGACACACAGTCCCGAAACCCGCGGAAAACCGTGCTTTACGCCATCTCAACGGGTGGCGTTGCATGACGCTTCGGTGACCGACTCAACCGCCCTGCCCCCGAATCAGGGGCTCGAATCGCTCAAGGATCAGGTGCGCAGCGCCGTGATCTGGCGTTCGGGCATGCAGATTCTCGGGCAATTGCTGACCTGGGGCGCGACCTTCGTCGTGATTCGGCTGCTCAGCCCTGCGGATTACGGGCTGTTCGCGATGACGCAGGTCGTGCTGGTCCTGCTCAACATGCTCAACGGCTATGGACTGGCGAGCGCACTGGTCCAGCGCGGCGATGCCGGCCGGCACGCGCAGCGCCAATTGTTCGGGATGCTGATCCTGCTCAATCTCGGCCTCGCCGCGATCCAGTTCGCCTGCGCACCGCTTGCCGCGGCTTATTACCGCCAGCCGATGGTTGCCGAGCTGCTGCGTGTCCAGGCGATGCTCTATCTTGCGACGCCGTTCATTGCCCTCCCCTCCGCATTGCTCGCACGGCGGATGGATTTCCGCCGACAGGCGCAGGTGGAGTTCGTGTCGGGGATCGCCGGGGCGGCGACTGCCTTGATCGGGGCAACTTCGGGACTCGGAATATGGACCTTGGTCGCGGCGCCGATCGCCTTGTTCGCGGTGCGCGCCATGGGGATGACCTGGGCGGCGCAGGCGTGGATGTGGCCGAGCTTCGACTTTCGCGGCGCCGGCGACATCGCGCGCTATGGCGGCGTGATGGCGGCGGGGCAGATCTTCTGGTTCCTGCAGAGCCAGGCCGACATCTTCATCGCCGGGCGGCTGTTCGATCCGCATGTGCTGGGCATCTATACGACCAGTCTGTTCCTCACCCAGATCTTCGTCGCGAAGTTCGTGCCGCCGCTCAACGAGGTCGCCTTCTCGGCCTATGCCCGGCTGAAGCACGATCGTGCTGCGGTCGGCGCGGCGTTCGTCAAGTCGGCGCGCGTGATCTTCGTCGTCGCGATGCCCTTCTATCTCGGGCTGTCGGTCATTGCGCGGCCGCTGGTCGAGGTGGTGCTCGGGCCGAAATGGCTCGAAGCGGCACCGGTGGTGCAGTGGCTCGCGCTCGCCATGCCGATGATGACCTTGCAGACGCTCTATGCGCCGGCGAGCGATGCCTGCGGTCGGCCCGGGATCGGCGCGCGCAACGGCGCGACCGGCGCGCTCCTGCTCCCCGCGGCATTCCTGGTCGGGGTGCATTGGGGAGTCATGGGGCTGGTTGCGGCGTGGCTCGCCGCTTATCCGCTCTATCTGGCGATTGCGACCTGGCGGACGCTGCCGGTGATCGGCGTGCGGCTACGCGCGCTGCTCGGCGGGATCGCGCCGCCGATATTCGCGGCGGCGGCGATGGCGGCAACGGTCTCGCTGCTGGCACGGATGCTGCCGCCGCTTCCGGCGCTTGCGCAACTGGCGCTGCGCGTGAGCGCGGGCGTTGCGATCTATGGCGGCTGGCTAGCCCTGTTCGCACGCGAAACGCTCGACGAAGTGATCGCCCTCGCCCGCAAACGCCGCGGCTAGACCGCCTGGATATAGGCGCGCATCGCCTCGGCTTCGGACTCGATCCGCTCGATGCGGTATTTGACCAGGTCGCCGATCGAGATGAAGCCAATGCAGCGACCATTGTCGATCACCGGCAGATGGCGGACGCGGCGCCGGGTCATCAGCGCCAATGCGCCGAGCACCGATTCATCGGGCGCGACGGTGAGCGCGGGTGCGGTCATCACCTCGCGCACTTTGCGGTCGAGCGCCGCGGCGCCCTCGCGCTCGAGGCTGTAGATCACGTCGCGCTCGGAAAAGATGCCCGCCACAGTGTCGCCGTCCATCACCGGGACGGCGCCGATTCGGCGGCCAGCAAGCAGCGCCACCGCTTCGGCCACGGTGCGATCCCCCGCGATCGACACCACGTCATGGCCTTTTCCCCCCAGGATTGCCGCGATGGTCATCGCATGTCTCCGCTTTCGGGTTGAGGCGGTTGTTTCTCCCATGATTCGCGCCCAATTGCAAAGCCATGGGCACGCGCCACGATCTCGACGATCCGGACTATGCCGCATTCGCCTGGGGGCGCTATCGGCGGATCCTCAAGGCGATGGCGCTGGTCGCCTTGCTCACCGCGGGAGTCGCCGAGCTGGTGCTCCGGCTATGGCTGGGCGAGCTCAATTTCGTCACTGCCAGCGCCACGTTTCTCGGCGTGTTCCTGACGATGATGCTCGCCGCGGCGCTGATGGGGCTGATGTTCCTGAGCTCGGGCAGCGGTCATGACGCGCGAGTCGAGGACCGGCTCAAGGACGAGATCGACCTGGACTGAACTCAGCGCTCGAGCTTGAGCGCGAAGGCGAGGCTGGCGGTGCCCTGTGCCGGTACCGTTACCCGCCATGTCTTGACGCCCTTGCGCTCGACCATTTCGCCGTCCGCCGATGCCAGCTTGTACGGAATCGCCAGCTCGAAGACCTCGGGCGTGGCGCGGGCGTTGGCGACGTCGACCGTGAAGGGCTGGCGCCGGTCCGAGGGTGGGCGCGCGACGATCTGGTAGCGCAGATCGCTGCTATTGCCCGTCTCGAATTCGACTTCCTCGCCGACCGCGCGGTCAGTCAGGTTGCTTTCGCCGACGAGCAGCGATTCGCCCCGCGCGCGCTCGAAGATCGCGACCCGGCCGGCGGGGAGCGGCAAGCCCAGGCCCTGGCGGTCGACATTCTCGGTCCGTAGAATCCGCGCGGCGGCGATGCTGTCCAACGCCGCGTTATTGCGATCGTACTCGAACTGGTGGAAGGTCCCTTTATATATGCGCGCAAAGCGGACCTGCTTGCGGTCGATCATCGCGACCTGCTTGCGGCTTTGCGCCGCGACGGTAACGGGTTCGGGGATACGATAGAGCTTGAGGTCGCCGAGATCCTCCTGCTGCGCCACCATCACGGGGACGGGCGACGCCATCTGCACCACCATTCCGCGCCGTGTTCCGCTGACCACAATGTCCTCTGCCATACTAGCCATCGCCTCCGGCGCCGGTGCAGGCGGCGGCGGTGGGGCCGGCGGCTCGATGGCCCAGCGCGGATGGGTGCTGGTGATGTCCATCGGCCAGCATTGCAGATGAAGCTCGAGCGGCGACCCCTTGGGCAAGGCCGCCGCGGCTTCCTTGTGCGGCGCGCCCGCGACCGCGCTGGTGCGCGCATCGGCAAAGCCCTGGCTGCCGCCATTGGCGACGGTGAGCCAGGCAAACAGGTCGAGCGTCGCACCGTCGTCGGCGACCTGCGCGACGTAATTGGCCGACCAGTCGAACCCCTGGGCGAGGTACGAGATCTGCACCGTCACCGTTGCCGCGGCGGCGCTGTCGGTGGTCACCGACAAGGTCGGTTTCGCCGAGAGATCCGCAGGCACGCCGGGATAGGTCAGCCTTTCGGGCAGCCCCGAGCAGCCGAGCGCCTCGACTCCGTCGGCGGTGGTGAGCAGCACGCCGCCGCCGGGGCCCGACTGAATGATCGCCTCGCCTTCACGGACCTTGCCGGTCGCGCGATTGGTGCGGCGGATCGTCACGCGGCGCTTGAGATAGGCGTCGATCAGTGCCGCCGGCGACAGCAGCCGCGCGTCGCGATTCTTCTCGCCGACCTGGCGCGGCAGGCCGGTAACGATCGCGGTTTCGGGCATCATCCCTTCGGAGACGCCGACGAAGCGAATCACCGATTTGCCGGCGGGCACCCGGATCGTCCGCGTCTCGGTGACCAGGGCATAGCCGCGCGGCCAGCCGCCCGGCGGGATCGGTGCGACAATCTGCCCACGGCCCGGATCGCGGTAGAGCGTCACCGAGACCGAATCGATCCGGTCGGATTCGACCAAGGTCTGCCCCGTCGCGGGCGCGGCGGTGAGCAGCAGGCAGAATGCGAGAGCGGCGCCGCGCATCAGTAGCGCGTGTCGAACACCACGGTGACCGACGTCTTGCCGTTGGCGGGCACCGGCACCTTCCACTCCATCCGATCGGCGGAGACCCGCGCACCGACGATGCTCTGCTCGATCACCCGAACGTCGCCCCACAACCCGTTCTGCTCGAGATCGACGATCACCGGCGCAGACCGGGCGTTGGTGAAATCATAGCGCATTGCCGTCCGCCAGCGCGTCGACGACAACCGTTTGCGCTCGACCACCGTCGAGGTTCCCTTGACGTCGAATGCATCGCCGGTGCGAATCGACATGGCCGAGCCCATCGGCGCGGCATCGACGCGGCTCTCGCCGACGAACTGCGGATCGCCGCGGGCATCGCGCATATAGACGCGGATCGTCCCGGCCGGCAGCTGGTCGCCGAGCCCGCCATTCTTCGAGGTCGAGAATTTGAGCACGGTCGAGGCGCTGCCGGGCTCGGCATTGGTCTCCAGCCACTTGTTGACCCATTCATAGGTCTTGCGCGCGGGTGCGTCCTTCACGTCGAGAAAGCTGACCTGCTTCTGCTGGGCATTGGCGATCGTGGTGCGCTCGCCGAGCGGATAGAGGTAATAGTCGCCGAGCTTCTCGCGCGGACTGCTCTCGGTGCCGGCGGTTTCGATGGTCGAATCGCCAAGCTGGCCAAAGCGGGCATTGTTTCGATTGGGATCGCCAGCAACCAGCAGGACGTCGGCGTTGCGATAATTGGTGCCCGTGCTGTTGGTGAGCGTCACCCAGCCCTGCATGTCGATCGCGCTTTTGGTCTCGTCGAACAGCATGACATAGTCGCTGGTCCAGCCCAGCCCGGGCGTCAGATAGGTGAGCGTCGCGGGGACGCGCCCCGCCTGCGCCGCCTGGAGCGTCACCGACAAGGTGGGGCGCGCGCGCAGATTCTCAGGTACCTTGTCGAAGATCACCCGCACCGGCAGCCCGTCGTCGCGGAGCACTTCGATGCGGTTGCCGATCTGGAGGACGATCCCACCATTCGCCGCGAGCACCCGCGCCTGCTCGCGTGTCTCGGCCCCCGTCGCGGGATTGGTGCGCACGATCGTGACGACCGACCCGACCGCCTTTTCCATCAGCTTGTCGGGCGAGAGCAGATCGTAGTCGAAATTCTGCTCGACGATGCCGAGGCCGGGACCGGACAGGGTTACCGTCTCCGAGCGGATCTGCGCCGATACGTCGGGGAATTCCTGGCGCGTGCGGCCGGCGGCGAGGTCGAGCTGGCGCACGTCCTGCACCAAGGACTGGCCGTTCTGGTAGATGGTGACCGAGACGTCGCCCTGCGCGGTCTGGTCGGGGCCGGGCACCGAAGCCGGCGGGGTCTGCGCATGCGCGGCAAGCGGAAAAGCTGCCACGATAAGAGCCGTCAAACGCAAAGCATCCTCCCCCCAAGGCTTCTCAGGGGAGGATGCTAGCAGGTTGAGGGCGAAGGGCTAGAGCTTCCCGCTCTTCGATCGCAAGATCACCGTTCGCCCTGAGCTTGTCGAAGGGCACATGCCACGAGCAATATGCCTGCGGATGGCCGCCCTTCGACAGGCTCAGGGCGAACGGCTGGAAGTTAGGCGGCCGGCGGCACTTCCACATCGTCGCTCTTGGTGCGGCGGCGGCGCGGCTTCTTGGGCGCTTCCTCGGCATCGTTGGCGGCGGTCGCTTCGACGCCAAAGGCGGGCGGAAGGATCGCGGCGTCGATACCCTGCGCGGCATCGGCCTGCGCGCTTTCCTCGCGACGCGGACGGCCACGGCCGCGGGCGGCACGGGTGGGACGCTCTTCGGTCTCGCGCTGCTCCGGGAACAGCTCGGCCGCGGGCGCTTCGGACGCCTCGGCCTGATGGCCATTGGCATAGCCGTTCGCGGCATTGCCGTTGGGGCGGCGATCGCGGCGGGCTTCGCGGGGCTCGCGATCCTGGCGCGGTTCACGGTCCGGACGCGCTTCGCGGTCCTGGCGAGGCTCACGGTCTTGACGCGGCTCGCGGTCGTTGCGGGCTTCGCGGTCCTG
Organism: Sphingomonas sp. FW306-1B-B10E; assembly: GCF_058782005.1. Classification (NCBI taxonomy): domain Bacteria; kingdom Pseudomonadati; phylum Pseudomonadota; class Alphaproteobacteria; order Sphingomonadales; family Sphingomonadaceae; genus Sphingomonas; species Sphingomonas sp. FW306-1B-B10E. The sequence goes on along the minus strand of NZ_JBYSXG010000047.1, from coordinate 30,591 downwards.
GCGCTCGTAGCGCGGTTCGCGCTGCTGCCGGTCTTCGCGCTGCTGCGGCTGATCGTCGCCGCGATTGCCCTCAGCCTCGAAATCGAAATCCTCGTCGTCGCCGTCGATGTCGTTGCTCGGGCGGCGCTGCTGGGGCTGGTTGGGATTGGCCTCTTCGAAGCGCGAGCGAGTCTCGCTCAGCACCCGGAAATAGTGATCGGCGAACTGCAGATAATATTCGGCGTTGACCCGATCGCCCTGCATCTGCGCGTCACGCGCCAAGTTCTTGTACTTCTCGAGCAGCTGCGCCGCGTTGCCGCGCGCACGATTGTCGATGCGGTTGCCATTGCCCTGGTTGGGGCTGCCGCCCTGGCGCTGTTGACCACCACGACCGCGACGGCGGCCGTTATTAGCCTGACGATTGTTCATCAAGGTCTGTATGTCCTGTCTACTTAAGCCGTCCGTCGATCCATTCGGGGTCCCGGATGCGCGTTGCAATTGCGGACAGCGCCGAAAACCGGCGTTTCCGCTCGCCATGGCCGCCGGACTGCAGCGGCACACATGACATGGAGTGAGCCTTAGCCCTCTGCTTCAACAACGTGGTTGAAAGTGCCTCGCCCCGGCGCTGTCTTAGCCCGTGGAGCACCAATCTCCAAGCACATTTATGGGGTCGCGGTGCGCCGGTTTCAAGTAAGTAGTATCACGCGGGGACGCCCGCCGAGATCGTTATGGACCGCCGGCAGCAGCCCGCTTTCGAGCGCCAGGGCCGAGACCGGCTTGGCCTGGGTCCAGCCGATTTCGAGCAATGCTGCGCCGCCCGGCGCGAGCAAATCGGGCAGCGCGGGGATGATCCGGCGATAGTCGTCGAGGCCGTCGACGCCGGCGAACAGGGCCGAGGCAGGCTCGTGATCGCGGACCTCGGCGGGAAGCGGCTCGTGGGTGCCGATATAAGGCGGGTTGGCAAGGATCAGGTCGTATTGGCCTTCGAGACCCTGGGTCCAATCGCCTAGGCGGAATCCGGCGCGGTGCGCCATGCCGAGGCGCTCGGCATTGGCGCGGGCATAAGCGAGCGCCTGCTCGGACGCGTCGACGCCGAGGCCGCTCGCCTGCGGCCATTGGTCGAGCGCGGCGAGCAGCAGCGTGCCGGGGCCGGTGCCCAGGTCGAGGATGCGCGTCGGTGCGCGCTCGTCGAAATGGTCGATCGCCGCTTCGATCAGCGTCTCGCTGTCGGGGCGCGGGATCAGCGCGCCGGGGCCGACCGCGAGCTCGATCGTCCAGAAGGCGCGGGTGCCGGTGATATAGGCGACCGGCTCGTGCGCGAGGCGGCGTTGAAGGAGCGGCTCGAAGGTCGGGGGCACGGACTCGTCGAGGTGGCGGAGGAGCAGGTCGTTGCGCGCGACGCCGAGTGCGTGCGCCATGAGGAGTTCGGCGTCGAGACGGGGGGTGTCGGTGACCGCGGCGAGGCGCTGGGTGGCATCCACAAGGGCTGCGCGAACTCCCCTTCCGCTTGCGGGAGGGGTCGGGGGAGGGGCTGTCATGAAGCACCTCGCTCGCGGCGTTCCCCTCCCCTAACCCCTCCCGCAGGCGGGAGGGGACCAGGAAGAAGATCACCCATCCAATTGCGCCAGGCGGTCGGCCTCGTCCTGCGCGGTCAGTGCGGCAATCAGCTCGTCGAGCTCGCCTTCGAGGATTTCGGGCAGGCGGTGCAGCGTCAGGTTGATGCGATGGTCGGTCACCCGGCCCTGCGGATAGCTATAGGTGCGGATGCGCTCCGAGCGGTCGCCCGAGCCGACCATCGACTGGCGCGCGCCCGCCCGCGCACTGTTGAGCCGGTCGCGCTCGGCCTCGTACAGGCGGGTGCGCAGCACCTTCATCGCCTTGGCCTTGTTCTTGAGCTGCGAGCGCTCGTCCTGCTGGATGACGATCGTGCCGGTCGGCAAATGGGTGATGCGCACCGCCGAATCGGTGGTGTTGACCCCCTGCCCGCCCGGCCCGGACGCGCGGTAGATGTCGATGCGGAGGTCCTTCTCGTCGATGCGGATGTCGGCTTCCTCGGCCTCGGGCAGCACCGCGACCGTCGCCGCAGAGGTGTGGATCCGCCCGCCCGCCTCGGTCGCGGGAACGCGCTGGACGCGGTGGACGCCGCTTTCGAACTTCAGCTTCGCGAACACGCCGACGCCGGTGACGCTGAGCACGACTTCCTTGTAGCCGCCGAATTCCGATTCGGAGGCCGAGATCAATTCGATTCGCCAGCCCATGCGGTCGGCATAGCGCTGATACATGCGGAGCAGGTCGCCGGCGAACAAAGCCGCCTCGTCGCCGCCGACGCCGGCGCGGATTTCGAGCATCGCCGGGCGCTCGTCGGCGGCATCCTTGGGGAGCAGGGCCAGCGCGAGCTTGCGGTCCGCCGCGGCAAGCGCTTCGTCATTGGCGCGCAGTTCCTCGATCGCCATCGCGCGCAGTTCCTCGTCGGCGTCCTGCGTCATGTGCTGGAGGCTGCCCGCCTCGGCACGCAGCCGCCGCACCTCGCCCGCGGCGAGCGCGACCGGCTCGAGCTCGGCATATTCCTTCGAGGTCTGGACGAACTTGTCGCCCGACAAGTCGCCGGTCGCCATCAGCGCCTGCAACTCGTCGCGGCGCGCCTCGATCGCGGCGATACGGTCGGCGGGGATGGAGATCATGACAATTTTTCAGTCACGGAGGCGATAATCATGCTGAACTGATCAGGATGTGGAGCCGCCGTGCGCAACGCTCGCTCGCTCACATGCACCTTCCCGTCCCTCCGCGAGAGGGAGATCGCATAGGTGGGATCGCTCTTGAGCGCCTTGTCGTAGCGCTTTCGCGGGCTGCCAGTGACCACCGCTTCCGCCGCAAAGCCGGCGCGGCGCAGCTTCGACACCAGCGCCAACGCCGGCAGGCCGAATTCATCGGCTTCGGCGACCACAACGATATCGACCGCTTCCTTGCCCGGCTCCTCGATCAACATCGCCAGCCGCTCGACGCCCGCCGCCCAGCCCACGCCCGCTGTCTCCGGCCCGCCGAGCGAACCGATCAGCCCGTCATAGCGGCCGCCGGCGAGGACGGTGCCCTGCGCGCCGAGGCGGTCGGTGACGAATTCGAAGGCGGTGTGGCGGTAATAATCGAGCCCGCGCACCAATCGCGCGTTGCGGGTCCACTTCACCCCGGCCGCGTCGAGGCCGTCGGTGACCGCCTTGAAGAAGGCCGATGCCTCCCCGGTCAGATAGGCGTCGATATCGGGCGCGCTGTCGGCGATCGGGCGGTCGCGCGGGTCCTTCGAATCGAGGATGCGCATCGGATTCTTGTCGAGGCGGACCTGACTGTCCTCGGACAGCGCGTCGCGGTGCGCCTCGAAATGCGCGACCAGAGCGGTGCGCCACGCGTCGCGGGTCTCGGCGTCGCCCAGGGTGTTGAGCTGGAGCGTCACGCCCTCGGCGATGCCGAGCTCGTGGAGCAACTGATCGGCGAGCACGAGCAGTTCGACATCCGCCGAGGGCTCGGCCGCGCCGATGATCTCGCTATCGATCTGGTGGAACTGGCGGAAGCGGCCCTTCTGGGGACGCTCGTAGCGGAACACCGGGCCGGCCGTGACCAGCTTGAGCGGCGCGTATTGCTGCCAGCCCTCGGTGATGTACGCGCGAGCGATCCCGGCGGTGAATTCGGGGCGCAGCGTGATCGAGTCGCCGCCGCGGTCCTCGAAGGTGTACATTTCCTTCGAGACGACGTCGCTGGTCTCGCCCATCGAGCGGGCGAAGACGCCGGTCGCCTCGAACACGGGGATGTCGACGCGCTGGAAGCAATAGAGCCGCCGGACGCGCTCGAACGTGTCGAGCACGTGCGCGAAGCGCCGCTGCTCGTCGCCGAAAATGTCCTGGGTGCCCCGGATGCGCTTGGGGGTTTCGATACGTGCCATTTCGCGCGGGTTTCTAAGGCGTTCGCAAAATTTGCGCCACTCCCTTTAAATGCGCCGCCGCACGCCCATATTCCGAAGCGAGTTCAACAACATGGAAGGAGGTGATCGAATGTCTCATTGTCAAACGCCGTCTGCGGCGCGCACTCAGCTTTCGGTTGGCTTCGTCGGAGCCGCCTGCTGAGGCATTGAATATAAGTCGCTCGCCGCAGTGGCTGACAATGGAAAGGTCGCTTCCCGAAAGGGGAGCGGCCTTTCGTGTATCCGGCGTTATCGTGTATCTGGAATGTGTCTGACACATCCTGATACATTTCTTCCCTAGTAGCACCGCAACCAGCTGCCCTATGGGCGAGTTTCGGAACTGAACTGCGCCGTCTCAAGGCGCTACGAGCGGGTCTGCGAATTGAATCTGACACCTTCGAACCTCCCCGGCCGATCGGCCACGGCGCTCGCTGTGGCGCTTCTCCTCACCGCGTGCGGCAGCGGCGGCGGCGACGCCCAGAAAAAGGGCGGGCGCGGCCAAAGCGGGCCGGCGCAGGTCGGCTTCGTCGTCGTCCAGCCGACCAGCGTGCCGGTCGTCACCGAGCTGTCGGGCCGCGTCACTGCCTTCCAGACGTCCGAGGTGCGGCCGCAAGTCGCCGGTATCGTCCAGCGGCGTTTCTTCACCGAGGGCTCGATCGTCCGCGCAGGCCAGACGCTCTACCAGATCGATCCGAGCATCTATCAGGCGCAGGCCGCCGAGGCGCAGGCCAACCTGCAGAGCGCGCGCGCGACTGCCGAGGCGGCCCGCATCCGCGCCGAGCGCTATCGCCCGCTCGCCAAGATGGAGGCGGTCAGCCAGCAGGACTATACCGACGCCGCGGCGACGGCGCGCCAAGCCTCGGCCGCGGTCGCGCAGAACAACGCCCAGCTGCGCAGCGCCCAGATCAACCTGCGCTTCACCCGCGTCCCCGCCCCGATCACTGGCCGGATCGGCCGCTCGCTGGTCACCCAGGGGGCACTGGTGACGACCAACCAGACCGATCCGCTCGCGGTGATCCAGCGGCTCGACCCGATCTTCGTCGACATCCAGCAATCGAGCGCCGACATGCTTGCATTGCGCAAGTCGCTGGCCAAAGGCGGGCTCGCGCCGGCGAGCGCGGTGGTCCGGCTCAAGCTCGAGGACGGCAGCGACTACGGCCAGACCGGCACGGTCGAATTCTCCGAGGTGATGGTCAACGAGAATACCGGGACGGTGACGCTGCGCGCGCGCTTCCCCAATCCCGAAGGCCTGCTGCTGCCCGGCATGTTCGCCCGCGCCTCGTTCGCGCAGGCGATCGATCGCCAGGCTTTCCTGGTGCCGCAAGCCGGGCTGTCGCGCGATCCCAAGGGCAACGCGACGGTCTATGTCGTCGGCCCGGGCAACCGCGCGGTGGCGCGCACCGTGGTCGCCGAACGCACGCTCGGCGCGAACTGGGTGGTGACGCAGGGGCTCGCGCCCGGCGACATGGTGATCGTCCAGGGCACCGCCAATCTACGCCCCGACGCCGAGATCCGCCCGGTTCCCTATACCGCGCCGCAGAAGATCGAGGCGCCGAAGGGCGGCGGCCAAGGCGGCCAAGGCGCGCAGGGCGGCGCTGCGAAGAAGGGCGGCTGACCCGGCATGTCTCGCATTTTCATCGATCGCCCGATCTTCGCCTGGGTGATCGCGATCATCATCATGCTGATGGGCGTCGGCGCGATCATGTCGCTGCCGATCGCGCAATATCCCGATGTCGCGCCGCCGCAGGTCAACATCCGCGCCTCCTATCCCGGCGCATCGGCCGAGACGGTGCAAAATTCGGTCACCCAGGTGATCGAGCAGCAGCTCACCGGGATCGACGGCCTCATCTATTTCAGCTCGTCCTCGACCGCGCGGGGACAGGTCAACATCTCGGCGACCTTCGAGAAGGGCACCGATCCGGACATCGCGCAGGTCCAGGTCCAGAACCAGGTCCAGCAGGCGCTGTCGCGCTTGCCGCAGCAGGTCCAGCAGCAAGGGCTGCGGGTCACCAAGTCGAACCCCGACTTCCTGATGATCGTCGGCGTCTATGACGAGACCGACAAGCGGACCAACCAGGACGTGTCGGACTGGCTCGCCTCCAACCTGCAGGACCCGCTCGCGCGCACCCCCGGCGTCGGCGACACCAATGTGTTCGGTGCGCCCTACGCGATGCGGATCTGGCTGAACCCCGATCGGCTGGCGAGCTACTCGCTGATGCCGAGCGACGTGGTCACCGCGATCACCAACCAGAATACCGAAGTCGCCGCGGGCGAGATCGGCGGCCAGCCGCAGCCGAGCACGCAGATGCTCAACGCGACGGTCACCGCGCAGTCGCGCCTCCAGACCCCGGCGCAGTTCGAGAAGATCATCCTCAAGACCGAAAGCAACGGCGCGACCGTGCTGCTCAAGGACGTCGCGCGGGTCGAGCTCGGCGCCGAGAGCTACAATGCGGTCAGCCGCGTCAACGGCCATCCCGGCGCGGGCATCGCGGTGAGCCTCGCTCCCGGCGCCGACGCGCTCGAGACCGCGGAGCTGGTCAAGGCGCAGGTCGAGAAGATCTCGCGCAGCTTCCCTCCGGGTTTCAAGGCGGCCTACGCCAACGACACCACGGCATTCATCAAGCTGTCGATCGAGGAAGTGGTCAAGACGCTGTTCGAGGCGATCGTCCTCGTCGTGATCGTGATGTTCATCTTCCTGCAGAACTGGCGCGCGACCTTGATCCCGTTCATCGCGGTGCCGGTGGTGCTGCTCGGCACCTTCGCGGTGTTCTACGCGCTCGGCTTCTCGATCAACACGCTGACCCTGTTCGGGCTGGTGCTCGCGATCGGCATGCTCGTCGACGATGCGATCGTCGTGGTCGAGAATGTCGAGCGTCTGATGGAGGAGGATCCCGACCTTTCCCCGCGCGACGCGACAATCCAGTCGATGGAGCAGATCCAGTTCGCTTTGGTCGGCATCGGCCTCGTGCTCTCGGCGGTGTTCCTGCCGATGGCGTTCTTCGGCGGTTCCACGGGGGTGATCTACCGGCAATTCTCGGTGACGATCGTCTCGGCGATGGTGCTGTCGGTGCTCGTCGCGCTGATCCTGACGCCGGCGCTCACCGCGACCCTGCTCAAGAAGAAGAGCGAGGAGCATAATGGCTGGGTCGAGCGGCGCTTCCCCGCGGTCGGCCGCTTCTTCGCGCGCGCGCGCGACGGCTTTAACCGCCGCTTCGACGCAGGAGTGGAGCGCTATGTCGGAGGCGTCACCAAGGTCGTCGACCGCAAATGGCTGTTCCTGCTGATCTATGCCGGAGTCTGCCTGCTGCTCGTGCTGATGTTCACCCGCCTGCCCACCGGCTTCCTGCCGACAGAGGACCAGGGCGCGGCGTCGGTCCAGTTCCGCCTTCCCGCCGGGGCGACGCAGAGCCGCACCCAGGAAGTGCAGCGCGCGGTCGAGAAGTATTTCATGGAGCAGGAAGGCAAGAATTCGGCGACGATGTTCACCGTGACCGGCGGCGGTGGCGGCGGCGGCGCGAGCGGCCAGAACACCGGACAAGGCTTCATCAACCTCGCCGACTGGTCCGAGCGCAAGGGCAAGGAAAACGGCGCCGAGGCGATCGTCCAGCGCGCCTCGGGCGCATTCCGCAACTTCCGCGACGCGCAGGTCTTCGCGCTGGTGCCGCCGGCGATCCGCGGGCTCGGCCAGTCGAGCGGGTTCACGATGCAGCTCCAGAATGCCAGCGGCATGCCGCGCGAGCAGTTCCTCGCCGCGCGCGACAAATTGCTCGCCGCCGCGAATGGCGATCCCGACCTCGCGCAGGTACGCCTGTCGGACCTGCCCGACGTCGCGACGCTCAAGGTCGATATCGACCAGCAGAAGCTCTCGGCACTCGGTCTCGCCCAGGGCGACGTCAATTCGACGCTGTCGACCGCCTGGGGCGGCCGTTACGTCAACGACTTCATCGATCGCGGCCGCGTCAAGCGCGTCTACGTCCAGGGCGATGCGCAATATCGCGCCGCGCCGGACAACATCAATCAATGGTTCGTGCGGACGAGCAGCGGCCAGATGGCGCCGTTCTCCTCGTTCGCGCAGACCAGCTGGGCGACTGCGCCGACGACGATGTCGCGTTTTCAGGGCATTCCGGCGTTCGAGATCCAGGGCCAGGCCGCACCGGGCAAGAGCTCGGGCGACGCGATGCGCCGGATGGAAGAGCTCGCTGCGCAAATCCCGGGGACCAGCGTCGCCTGGTCGGGACTGTCGTTCCAGGAGCGGCTGTCCTCGGGGCAGGCACCGTATCTCTATGCGGTGTCGCTGATCGTCGTCTTCCTGTGCCTCGCGGCATTGTACGAGAGCTGGAGCATTCCGCTCGCGGTGCTGCTGGTGATCCCGCTCGGGCTGGTCGGCGCGGTGTTCGCAGTGACGCTGCGGGGGCTGCAGAACGACGTCTATCTGCAGATCGGGCTGCTCACCACGATGGGCCTCGCCGCCAAAAACGCGATCCTGATGATCGAGTTCGCCGAGCGCGCCGAGAAGGAAGGCAAGCGCGTGATCGACGCGGCGCTCGAGGCGGCGCGGATCCGGTTGCGCCCGATCCTGATGACGTCGCTGGCGTTCATCTTCGGCGTGCTGCCGCTGGCGATCTCGACCGGCGCCGGCGCCAACAGCCGCATCGCGATCGGCACCGCAGTGATCGGCGGCATGCTGACCGCGACGATCCTCGCGATCTTCTACATCCCCTTGTTCTTCGTGCTGGTCCGCCGCGGCGTGCGCGACGGGCTCAAGGCCGTGCGCGAGCGGCATGCGCACCACCGGGAGTCCGAGGCATGAGCTTCCGCACCTTCTCTGTCACCCCGGCCGAAGTGCCGGGGTCCACTTTGCCGCACGCGAGCGCCTCTCCCCTCTTACCCTTGCACAAGGCCGGGATGGCGATGGGGGCGGTTCTGGCCCTCGCCCTCGCCGGTTGCTCGATGGATCCCAAATACGTCCAGCCGGCCGCGCCGGTGCCGCCGTCCTGGCCGGTGGGCGATGCCTATCTCGACCGCAGCGAGGCGGCGCTGCCCACGGTCACCTATCGCGACATCTTCCGCGACGCGCGGCTCCAGAAGCTGATCGAACGCGCGCTTGCCGAGAATCGCGACCTGCGCCTCGCCGCGGCGAACATCCGCGCGGCGCGCGAGCAATATCGCATCCAGCGCGCCGATCGGCTGCCCGAAGTCGCCGCCGGCGCTGGAGCTACGGTGTCGAACGGCCAGAGCAGCGCCTCGGCCGGCAATGGCGCATCGGGTTCGAACGCCGGGACCCGCACGCGCTTTACCGCCGATGTCGGCGTCACCGGGTTCGAGCTCGACCTATTCGGATGGGTGGCTTCGCTGACTCGCGCCGAGCAGAACCGCTATTTCGCCACCGAGGCGGGGGCGCGGGCGACGTACCTGACGCTGGTCGGCGACATCGCCGACGCCTGGCTGCGCTATGCCGCCGATGCCAGCCTCCTCAAGATCGCGCAGGACACCGCGGCGAATTCGGAGAACAGCGTCCGGCTGACCCGCGCGCGGCTACAGGGCGGGATCGCGCCGCGGACCGACCTGCGCCAGGCCGAGCAGGTGCTTGAGACCGCGCGCGCCGACCTGGCCGAGCAGCGCACCGCGCTCGCACAGGATATTAATGCGCTGCAATTGCTGATCGGCGCGCCGGTCGATCCGGCGCTGCTTCCCGCCTCGCTCGACGAGGCCGCGCCGACGATTGCGGAGCTTCCCGCCGGAATCGATTCGAGCGTGCTGCTGCGCCGGCCCGACGTGGTGCAGGCCGAATATACACTGCGCGCCGCCAATGCCGAGATCGGCGCGGCGCGCGCGGCGCTGTTCCCGCGCATCTCGCTGACCGGGCTGCTCGGCATCGCGAGCAACGCCCTGACCGGACTGTTCAGCGGCAACGGGTTCAACTGGTCGGGGGGCGCCGACGCGAGCTATTCGATCTTCAACGCCGGCGCCGGCCGCGCCAATGTCCGGCTGACCGAGGCGCAGCGCGATGCGGCGGTCGCCACTTATGAGCGCACGATCCAGACGGCGTTCCGCGAAGTCGCCGACGGGCTGGCCCGGCGCGGCACGATCACCGAGCAGGTCCGCGCAACCCAGGCGCAGAGCGATGCCGCGGCCGATACCTTCCGCCTCGCCGAGGCGCGCTATCGCGGCGGGATCGATACTTTCCTGTCGAGCCTGGACGCGCAGCGCTCGCTCTATGCGGCGCGGCGCACGCTGGTGAACACGCGGCTGGTGCAGGCGAGCAATCTGGTGACGCTGTACCGCACGCTGGGCGGCGATTCGCTGCTCCGCGCGACGCCGCGGGGGCCGGTGGCTACGAACGATACGGCGGCACCTTAGCCCTCCCCTCCCGCTTGCGGGAGGGGAACTTGATCAGCCAAGTGCCGCCACGAACGCCCGCGCGCGTTCGCCGACTTCGGCGGCGGTGAGGCCGATCTTGTAGAGTGCCGAGCCGAGCCCGAAGCCATGAGCGCCGGCATCGCGCCATGGGCCCATGTTGTCGGGCGCGATCCCGCCGACGGGGAGCAGGCGCAAATCCTTGGGCAGCACTGCGCGCATCGCCTTGAGCACCGATGGGCTCGATCCCTCGGCGGGGAACAGCTTGAGCGCCGTGGCGCCGGCGTCGAGCGCGGCAAATGCCTCGGTCGGGGTGACGATTCCGGGGAGCGAGACCAGCCCGGCCGCGGCGCTCGCCGCGATCACCTTCACATTGGCGTTCGGCGAGATGATCATCGTACCGCCGGCCTCCGCGACCTGCGCGACCTGGGCCTCGGTGAGCACGGTGCCGGCGCCGATTACTGCCTTGCCCGCGAGCCGCTTCGCCAGCCGGGCGATGCTGTCGAGCGGATCGGGCGAATTGAGCGGGACCTCGATCAGGGTGAAGCCGGCATCGACCAATGCGTCGCCGATCGCCTCCACTTCATCGGGCTTCACGCCGCGCAGGATCGCGATCAGCGGGCAGCGCGCAAAGGCGGCATCGAAGGCGGCGATATGGCTCATTGTCTCACGATCTCGTTGATGCCCGCGATGAACGCGGCGTGGCTGTCGATCAGATGGGCATTGCGGCCATTGCTTTGAATGGCTGCCGCGTAAAGTCCGCCGAGAGTCGGGTCGGCGAGGATGTGGACGGTGTCGTGCCCGGAGGCGGCCAGTCGCGCGGCGACGTCGCTGCCGATCAGCAGGCCCGAAGCATAGGAGGCCGCGTCCGCATCGTCGCGAGTGCCGAGCATCTTGGCGGCGCGGATGCCGAACAGCGCCGCGGCCAAGTCCTGGCGCTTGCCGTCCTCGACGCCTTCGAGGAACGCCGCGCCGAGGCTGACTTCGCCGCCCAATTGCGCGGCGAGCAGGCCGTGTTTCCGAAGCAAGGCGAAGAGCTCGCCGGTCATCGCGGTAACGAAATCGGCGACCTTGCCGCCCTGCATCTCAACCCATTTGCAGTGCGTGCCCGGCTGGGCGAGCAGCGCATTCGCCGGCACCAGCCCCGCCGCGACCGCGCCGAGCAACTGGACTTCCTCGCCGCGCATCACGTCGGGCCGGCCCGAGACCAGGGTGGAAATGCCGGGGACGATCGCGGTGCGCGGATCGATCCACAGCAGCCCCGCGGCGAGCTCGGCGATCCCGGCGGGCGCGGTGACATAGGGCGCGACCTGCCAGCCGATGTTCGAGCCGACCATGCCCGCAAGCAGCATCGGCAGGTCGCCGAACCGTGCCCGGATCGCCACCGCCTCGGCGGCAAAGTCAGTGACCGAGGTTACGCCCTTGTCGTCGCGCTCGGTCTTCACGACCTGGCCGCCTTCGATCCGGAACGCGCGCCGGTTGGTCGTGCCCCAGTCGACGGCGAGGAAGGTGTCGCCGAAACTCACCACCAGGTCGCGTACAGAGCGATGAGGATCAGGATCACGCCGATCCCGGCCACGTTGAAGGTACCCGAGGTGCGGAAGCTGACCCCGTCCATCCGCACGCGGTTGGCATCACCTCGGCCGCGCACCAGCAGCGAGACGGCCATTGCGAGGAACAGGCTGACTACGAACACGAACATCATCCGGTTCATGAAGGGGAAGAGATAGGTATTGAGCGTAGTCGGAATGTATGACGCCGGATGCTCGAGGCTGATGACGGACTTGAGAATGAAGGACAGGAGCACCGAAGTGATCGCCGCGACGATCGCGCCGGCTTCGGTGGCGGGCTTCCAGAAAAGGCCGAGCAGGAAGATCACGGTGATGCCGGGGGTGAAGAAGCCCGAGAATTCCTGGATGAACTGGAAGGCCTGGTCGGACTGGCCGATGAGCGGGCGGGCGGCGATGATCGCGATCACGACGGCAATGGCCGCAACGACGCGACCGACAAGGACGAGGTGCTTTTCCTGGCCCTCGACGCCCGCCGCACTGTCTTCGCCGCGGGTGCGGATGCCGCGCGCCTTGGCGTAGAGATCGAGCGTGAAGATCGTCGCGATCGAATTGATCTTGGAAGCGGTCGACGCGATGATCGCCGCGATCAGTGCCGCGAAGACCAGCCCGAGCAGCCCCGGGGGCAGCAGCCGCATCATCGTCGGATAGGCTTCGTCGGGCTTGGCGAGCTCGGGCGCGAGGATCACTGCGGCGATGCCAGGCAGCACGATGATCACCGGCATCAGCAGCTTGAGGTACGCGGCGAACACCACGCCCTTCTGCGCCTCGCCGAGGTTCTTGGCCGCCAGCGCGCGCTGGATGATGTACTGGTTGAAGCCCCAATAGCTGAGATTGGCGATCCACATGCCGCCGACCAGCACGGCGATGCCGGGCAGATCCTTGTAGAACGGATTGTCCTGGCTGAGGATCATGTCGAAATGGCTCGGCGCGCGCTTGGTGAGCACTTCGAAGCCAGCGAGCACGCCCTCGCCGCCGCCGATTTGGTTGAGCGTCAGGTACGAGACGACGAGACCGCCGAGCACGAGCAGCGTGACCTGGACGATGTCGGTGAGCGCCACCGCCTTGAGCCCTCCATAGAGCTGGTAGAGCAAGGCGAAGCCGCCCAATGCGACCAGCGCCGCGGTCTGGTCGACGCCGGCGACCTTGTTGACCGCGATCGAGCCGAGCCAGATGATCGAGGTGAGATTCACGAACACGTAGAGCGCGAGCCAGAACAATGCCATCAGCACCGGGAGCACGCGGCCGAAGCGCTGCTCGAGGAACTGCGGCATCGTGTAGATTTCGTTCTTGAGGAAGATCGGCAGGAAGAACTTGCCGACGATCAGCAGGGTCAGCGCCGCCATCCACTCGTAGGACGCGATCGCGAGACCGATCGCATAGCCCGATCCGGCCATGCCGACGATCTGCTCGGCCGAGATGTTGGCCGCGATCAGCGACGCGCCGATCGCCCACCAGGGCAAGGATTTGGAGGCGAGGAAATAATCGGACGTGTCCTTGGCATGCCCGGCCTTTTCTCGACTAACCCATTGGGCAAGGCCGAAAATACCGATAGCGTAGACGATCACGACGATGAGATCGATCTGCGAGAGACTCGTCATCCAGCTTCCTCCCTGCCCCGGGCGCCGGCGGCTCGTGCCGCCTTTTCTTGCCCGCCTGCGCCGCCTCGAGAGCGACGATGTTCATTTATCGTATTTATTGGACTTGTCCAGCGCCGCCACTGCGCTAACGTAGGTCAAACCATCATAGGGAGAGGGTCCTGACATCGTTGTCGGGGCCGATCAAGAGGCGACGGGGGATGGCAGTCAACTATCCGAGTCTAGGTGCGGAGGATGCGCGGCCCCAGCTTGGACGCAACCTCACTTATGGCATGCTCGACAGCCTGGGACGCGCGATCGTCACCGGGCGCTATGAGAGCGAAGCCTTTCCCACCGAAGCCGAACTCGCCAAGCAGCACGGCGTCAGCCGGTCGGTGACGCGCGAGGCGGTCAAGATGCTCACCGCCAAGGGACTTCTCAGCGCGCGGCCGCGCCAGGGCACCGTGGTCCAGCCGGCGACCAATTGGAACCTGTTCGATACCGACGTGCTGCGCTGGCTGCTCGAGCGGCAATTCTCGATCGACCTGCTGCGCCAGTTCAACCAGCTCCGCGTCGCGATCGAGCCCGAAGCCGCGGCGCTGGCGGCGCGAGTGGGCACCACCGAGGATCTCGCCCGGATCAGCCACGGCCTCGAGCGGATGGCGGCAGCCGAACAGGGTCTGGAGGATACGCTGGAGGCCGATATCGCCTTCCACGTCGCGGTCCTGCGCGCGTCGGGCAATCCGTTCTACGCGCAGTTCCGGGATGTGGTGGGCACGGCGCTGCGCACGTCGATCCGCTTCACCAATCGGATGAAGGGCCGCAGCGCCAATCTGGCGGACCACGCGGCGGTGCGCGACGCGATCGAAGCGCGTGATCCGGAGACCGCTCGCAGCGCGATGCGCGCGTTGATCGGCGACGTGCTCGAACTGATCGAGACTGTCGCGGGCGCGGCGGAGGACTGAATTGCCGGCACGGTGCGGCGGATCCGATAGATTACATAGCAGTGACGGTTAAGCCGCTGGGAACCGGACGGAAACTCGACGGAAATATTCCCCGCACTGCGTCGCCTGCGGAATAATATGGAGTTTCCGGCGCTTAGCCGCTCTCCGCTCCTCCTATGATGGCTTGATACCGGCGCGTCGAACCCGCGGAAGCGAGGGGAGGTTCGCGACTGTCCGCCCTCGGCGGATGCTCCGCCGGCTTACTGGGTACGGAGCCGATCATGTCGTTGCAGAACATCCCCATTTCGCGAAAGCTCGCCGGCGCGTTCGCCGCGCTGATCGTGATCTTCGCCGGTGTCGGCGCAATCGTCTTCGCCAATCTGACGGCGCTCGCCAGCGCTGCGGACGACAAGGAGCGCTCGCTGCGCGCGCTCGAGCAGACCCAGGTAATGCTGACCCAGGTGATCGAGCAGCAGAATGCCGCGCGCGCCTTCACCATCCTCGGCAAGGACGAGTTCGCCAAGACCTATCAGGAGAGCGGCGAGAAGTTCCTCAAGGCGGTCGAGGACTTCAAGGTGCAGTCGACATCGGACGAGCAGCACAAGCGCGTCGAGCAACTCGTCGTCAACGTGCAGGCGCTGCGCGGCAAGCTCGACCACATCATCGAGCTGGCACGCAATCCCGCGACCCGCGCCGAGGCGGGCACGCTGTCGGGCGTGAAGATGCTCGGCGAGATCCGCCCGCTGATCAAGGAAATCGCCAAGGCCCAGGAAGAGCGCGTCGACATGCGCGTCGCAGCCGAGGACGCCGCGGTGGCTTCTGCCAAGTGGGCAATCTGGATCGGCGGGGCATTCGCCGTGGCGCTTTCGGTGCTGCTCGGCTGGCTGCTCTCGCGCGGCATCGCCGCCCCGGTCGCGCAGATGACCGGCGTGATGAAGACGCTCGCCAGCGGCAACAACGCCGTTGAAGTGGCAGGCACCGATCGCGGCGACGAGATCGGCGACATGGCCAAGGCCGTTCTCGTGTTCCGCGAGGCCGCCGTCGAGAAGCACAAGACCGAGGCAGCGAAGAAGATCGCCGACGCCGAGCAGCAGCGCGTGGTCGAGACGCTGGAGGCCAATCTCGGCAAGCTCGCCCGGGGCGACCTGACCAGCGAGATCAGCGAGGCTTTCTCGCCGGCGTACGAATCGGTGAAGGTTAATTTCAACGCGGCAGTGCACGAGCTTCGCACGCTCATCGGCACCGTGATGGAAAGCGCGCTGACGATCCGCACCGGCTCGGGCGAGATCGCCCAGGCGTCGGAGGATCTTGCGCGCCGCACCGAAGCCAATGCCGCGAGCCTCGAACAGACCTCGGCCGCGG
Source organism: Sphingomonas sp. FW306-1B-B10E (assembly GCF_058782005.1). Classification (NCBI taxonomy): domain Bacteria; kingdom Pseudomonadati; phylum Pseudomonadota; class Alphaproteobacteria; order Sphingomonadales; family Sphingomonadaceae; genus Sphingomonas; species Sphingomonas sp. FW306-1B-B10E. The sequence continues at coordinate 14,855 of NZ_JBYSXG010000047.1, read as the reverse complement.
TGACGCAGATGGACGGCCGGCTCAAGGCGACCGCCGAAGCGGCCGGCCGCACGGTCGAGCGTGCCGACGGCACGATCGGGACGGTCTCGGCCGGCCGCGCGATCGCCGACGAGGCCGTCCAGGCGATGGGCCGCGTCGCCGACGGCGCCAAGGGCATCGACAGCGTCATCGAGGGCTTGGACAAGATCGCCTTCCAGACCCGCGTGCTTGCGATGAATGCGGCGGTCGAAGCCGGGCGCGCCGGTGAGGCGGGCCGCGGCTTCGCAGTCGTCGCTGACCTCGTTTCCGCGCTTGCGATGCGCTCCGAAGAGGAAGCCGCGCGGGCGCGTGACCAGCTGACCGCCACCCAGACCGACATCGTCGCGGCGGTGGAAATGGTCAACAAGGTCGATGGCGCGCTGGCCGACATCTCGGGCGACGTCGGCGAGGTCCATGCGCTGCTCGGCCAGATGGCCAGCGACAATCAGGCGCAGTCGACCGCGATCACCGAGATCTCGATCGCCATCGGCACGATGGACCAGTCGACCCAGCAGAACGCCGCGATGGTCGAGCAGACCTCGGCCGCCGCGCGCAACCTGTCGGGCGAAGTCGCCGCGCTCAGCGAGCAGGCGTCGAAGTTCAACGTCGGCGGGACGCGCGCGGTGATGCCGCGTGCGAGCGCTCCGGCCAAGCCGGCGGCGACAGCCGCGGGTTATGTCTCGCCGGTGCGAGCACTGCCCGTAACCGCCATGGCGAGCAGCGGGGACGACTGGGCTTCGTTCTAAGCCTCGTTCCCCGGCGAAGGCCGGAGCCCAGACTCGGCATCCGCGGAAACGCGCTGCCGCGCGTGTTTGATTAAGGACTGGGCCCCGGCCTTCGCCGGGGAACAGAAGGTTCAATCCTCCCTCGCGTGCGAGGGAGGATTGGGTCACTTCATCCGGATCGTCTCGATCGCGCCGTTGTCGCGATATTCGATCGGCTGGATCGCGATCCGGCGCTCGCCATTATAAGGGCCGTCGCCCATCTGACCTTCCCATCGGTGATAGGCGATGTACCATTTGCCGTCCTTCGGATCCTCGAAGAAGCTGTGGTGGCCGGGGCCGCGATAGCGCTTGTCGCTGACCAGCAGCGGCCCGCCATAGCGCCACGGACCGGTCGGCGAGAGCGCGACGGCATAATGGACCTGATAGCTCGACGTGTTCCACGCCCCCGCCGAATAGGACAGATAATAGATGCCCTTGCGATAGTGCATGAAGGCACCCTCGGTGAAGTTGGGCGGGGTATCGACCTTCACCTCATGGTCGATGCTGACCATGTCGGGCTTGAGCGCCCACACGCGCAATTTGGCGCCGGCGCTGCCGCCGGCATAGAGGTACGGCGTCTTGGTCTTGGGATCGACGAACACCGCGGGGTCGATCGCCTCGAAGCCATTGCCGCCGGTGACGAGCGGCTTGCCGCTGTCGATGCATGGCCCCGCCGGCCCCTTGCACGTCGCGACCCCGAGCCGGCTCGGCGTCGGGTTTTGCGGGCCGACCGAATAATAGAAATACCAGCCGCCATTCGCCTGGACCATGTCGGGCGCCCAGAGGAAATGCCGCACGCGATCGTCATCGGCCCAGGCCACGTCCTTGAGCCGGATCAGCGGCTCGCCACGGGTCCATTTGATTTTGTCGGGCGACGACCAGGCCGACAGGCTGGCGTCGCCGCCGGTCGGGTAGATCCAATATTTGCCGTCGGCGAGCTCGATATCGGGGTCTGCGCCGGCGAACACCGACTTGACCTCCTGCGCCGACGCCGCCGGCGGGAAACCCGCCAGCAGCGCCGCGACCAGCAGGGCCGCGCGCATCACTTGCCGGAGACGGGCACCACGCCTTTCGGCGCGGCTGCCATCCGCTTGATCAGGTCGACTTCGGCCTGGCGATAGGGCTTGCCGTCGAAATAGAGGATGTCGTGGAACCAGATCGTCGGTTCCTCATAGGTGTACGGCTTCTTCCAGCTGTCCCATGGCAAGCGGGTCTGCATCTTGCCGTCGACGAAGCCCCAATTGTACATCGCGATGTTGTACTTCTTGCCGATCGGCAGAGTGTTGTCGAAGGTCGAGCCGTTGCCGCGCGCCATATATTCGGTGCACCAGACCGGGCGGCCGTAGCTGAGCATCTGCTTCGCGCGCTTCTCGAAGGTCTCGGCCCACGAATAATCGTGGAAGCTGAGCACGTCGGACTCGCGGATCTGGATCTTCTCCACCGCGTCGAGCTTGCTCTGGTCGTCCCAATGCTCGCCGATCCACACGCCCGACGTGAGCGGCTGGACCGGATTGGCGCTGCGTGCGGCGTCGAAGAAGCGCGGCAGCAGCAGCGCGACATACTTGTTCTTGTCCGGAGTCGGCTTGTAATTGCCGCCGCCGCCATTGTTGGGCTCGTTCCACACGTCCCAGCCGACGATGCGATCGTCCTTGGCGAAGGTCGCGACCACGTCCTTCACATAGGCTTCCAGCTTGCCATATTGCGACGCGTCCTTGAGGCGGTCGGCGCCCGGCGACTGCACCGAGCCCGAATTATGGACGCCCGGGATCGGCGGATGCTGCGGCCCGGCATGCGGGTTGGGATCCCAGCAGCTGTCGAAGAAGATCCACAAGGTCTTGATCTTGTGCCGCGCCGCGATCGTCATGAACTCGTCCATGCGCCGCTTGAGCCCGGCGGCGTCGGTCTCCCACAGCAAGTGATGCAAATTCACCCGCATCACGTTCATTCCCATCGCCTCGGCCCAGCCGAGCTCGAGGTCGATGCGCTGGGGGTCCCAGGTTTCCGCCTGGAACATCTCGAGCTGGTTGATCGCGGTGGCCGGCGTGTAGTTCGCCCCGACCTGCCAGGGCTGGGTCGCGTGCCACTTATTGGCCTGCGCCTTCGTCCATTGGTCGCGCGCCTCGGCCGAGGAGGCGCTTGCGACGAAGGCGAGCGCCGTCGCCGAGAGAAGGAAGCTACGACGGATCATTTCATCCCCCTCCGGATCAACGGCGCGCGGCGGCGGCGCCGCTGCTGAACTTGTAGGTCATCACGTTGCGATAGGTCTGGCCGGGCTCGAGCCGTGCCTCGGGGAAGCCCTTCTGGTTGATCGCATCGGGGAAGATCTGCGGCTCCATCACGATGGCGTCGCCCTCGCGGTAGATCTTGTCGGCCTTGCCCGAGAAGGTGCCGTTGAGGAAATTGCCCGAATAGAATTGCAGCCCGGGCTGGTTCGACCAGAGCTCGAAGCTGCGGCCCGAGGCGGGATCCTGGACGCGCGACATCAGATGCTGGGTGGCGGTGACCTTGCGGCCGATCACCCAATTATGATCGTAGCCGCGGCCATAGACGATCTGCTTGTCGCTGGCGTCGCGGACGCGGTCGCCGATCGCGCGCGGCTTGCGGAAGTCGAACACCGTGCCGGCGACCGGACGGAACACGCCGGTCGGGATCAAGGTCTCGTTGACCGGCGTGATCGATTCCGCCGGGATCGTGACGATGTGCCCCATCGCGCCGTTCGACGAGCCCTCGCCCGACAGGTTCCAGTAAGCATGGTTCGAGATGTTGACGATCGTCGTCTTATCGGTGGTTGCGGTATACTCGATCGTCAGGTTGTTGGCCTCGTCGAGCGAATAGGTCGCGTCGACGGTCATCGTGCCGGGATAGCCCTGGTCCCCGTCGGGGCTGACATAGCGCAGGGTGACCGACGCGGTCGGGCCGTTGCGGACCGAAACGACCTGCCACAGCACCTTGTCGAAGCCCGCGCTGCCGCCGTGGAGTGAGTTGACGCCATCGTTGAGCGGGGTCTGATATTCGCGACCGTCGAGCTTGAAGCGGCCGCCGTCAATGCGATTGGCGAAGCGCCCGACGGTGGCGCCGATGAAGTTGGGGAACTTCAGATAGCCTTCCATGCTGTCATGGCCGAGCGCGATATCGGCCTTCTTGCCGGCGCGATCGGGCATCACCAGCGACTGGATCGATGCGCCATAGGCGATGATGTTCGCCGAGAGGCCGTGCGCGTTGGTGAGCAGCACCGCGTCCACCGTGCGCCCATCGGGCAGCTTGCCGAAGGTACCGCGCTTGGCGGTGGCGGCGTCGGCGGCGGGGGCGGTGATGGCCATGGCGGCGATTACTCCCAGGGCTGCGATCGTCTTCATTGTCTCTCTCCCTCGATTTTTTCTGGTCTTGACGGTCAGTGGCTGTCGCGCGGAATCCCCTTGGTCTGCGCGATACGCTGATACTTCACTGCCAAATCGAACGTCGCCCCGGTGTCGAACTGGCCGACGAGGTTGCGGTGGATTTCCTGCCACGGCGTCTGCGATTCCGGCACGTAGTCGATCCCCAGCGCTTCGCGGCGGCGCGCGATCTCTTCCGGCGCGACGAGCATGTCCGCGGTACGGTTCTTGAGGTCGATGCGGATGCGGTCGCCGGTCTGGACGAGCGCGAGCCCGCCGCCGACCGCGGCCTCGGGCGCGGCGTTGAGGATCGACGGCGATCCGCTGGTGCCCGACTGGCGGCCGTCGCCGAGGCACGGCAGCGCGTGGACGCCGGCCTGGATCAGCGCCGTCGGCGGTCGCATGTTCACCACTTCGGCGCCACCGGGATAGCCGACCGGGCCGGCACCGCGCATGATCAGGATCGACTGGGTGTCGATGCCGAGCGAGGGATCGTCGATGCGGTGATGATAATCTTCGGGGCCGTCGAACACGACCGCGACGCCTTCGAACGCCTCGGGGTCATCGGGATTGCTGAGATAGCGGCTGCGGAACTCCTCGGAGATCACGCTCAGCTTCATCACTGCATTGTCGAACAGATTGCCCTTGAGAACGGTGAGGCCCGCGGCGGGCTTCATCGGCGCGTCGAGCGGGAAGATCACGTCGGCATCCTCGCATTCGGCGGCGCCGACGTTATCCTCGACGGTCTTGCCGTTGACCGTAAGCGCGCTGCCGTCGATCATCCCGGCGCGGAGCAATTGTCCCATCACCGCGGGAACGCCGCCGGCGCGATAGAAGTCCTCGCCGAGATATTTGCCCGCCGGCTGAAGGTTGACGATCAGCGGCACGTCGGCGCCGTGCTCCTCCCAATCGGCCAGGGTCAATTCGACCCCGATATGCCGGGCGAGCGCGTTCAAGTGGATCGGCGCGTTGGTCGACCCGCCGATCGCCGAGTTGACGCGGATCGCGTTGAGGAACGCGGTGCGGGTCAGCACGTCGCTCGGCTTGCGATCGGCATGCACCATCTCGACGATCTGGAGACCGGTCAGATAGGCGTTTTCCTGCCGGTCGCGGTACGGCGCGGGGATCGCCGCCGAGCCGGGCAGCGACATGCCGAGCGCCTCGGCCAGGCTGTTCATCGTCGTCGCGGTGCCCATCGTGTTGCACCATCCGGTAGACGGCGCCGAGCTTGCGACGAGCTTGATGAAGCCCGCATAGTCGATCTCGCCCGCGGCGAGCAGTTCGCGCGCCTTCCACACGATCGTGCCCGATCCGGTGCGCTCGCCCTTGAACCAGCCATTGAGCATCGGGCCGACCGACATGGCGATCGACGGGATGTTCACCGTTGCCGCGGCCATCAGGCACGCGGGCGTGGTCTTGTCGCAACCAATGGTGAAGACGACGCCGTCCAGCGGATATCCGTATACCGTCTCGACCAGGCTGAGATATTGCAGATTGCGATCAAGCCCCGCGGTCGGTCGCTTGCCGGTTTCCTGGATCGGATGCGTGCCGAATTCGAGCGCGATACCGCCGGCGTCGCGAATGCCTTCGCGCGTCCGCTTGGCGAGCTCGAGATGATGGCGGTTGCACGGGCTCAGATCGCTGCCGGTCTGCGCGATGCCGATGATCGGACGGCCCGACTGAATCTCTTCCAGACTGATGCCGAAATTGAGGTAGCGCTCGATATAAAGCGCAGTCATGTCGGGATTGGCAGGATTGTCGAACCATGCGCGCGACCGCAGCGGCGGGCGTCCGCCATTCGAACCATTTTCCGCGTCGCTCATGCACCTCTCCGGTGGGTAATATGCTTGTACCAGGCCGCCGCATCGTCGGTACGGGCAGCACCTGCGGGCTTGATACCGGCAGTGTCGCGCAATAGGAAGAGCATATATATCTTATAAAAGAAGGAAAATGTGAGGATGGCTGGGAGCAACGCGCAACGGATCCGGCTCGGCCTGGTCGGGATCGGCAAGATCGCGCGCGACCAGCACCTCCCTGCCCTCGCCGCCGATGACCGCTTCGAACTGACGGCTACCGCCAGCCGCAACGCCCAGCTCGACGATGTGCCGGGCTATACCGATGTCGCCGCGATGATCGCGGGCGGACACGCGCTCGATGCGGTCTCGCTCTGCACACCGCCAGACGGGCGCTACGAACAGGCTGTCGCCGCGATCGACGCCGGGCTGCACGTGATGCTCGAAAAGCCGCCGGCGACGACGCTGACCGAGATCGCCGCGCTCGCCGAGCGCGCCAAGGCGAAAGGCGTGGTGCTGTTCACCACCTGGCATTCGCGCGAGGCCGCCGGGGTCGAGCCCGCCAAGGCGTGGCTGCAGGGCAAGCGCATCGACGCGGTGCGGATCAACTGGCTAGAAGACATTCGCCACTGGCATCCGGGACAGGAATGGATCCTGGCGGCGGGCGGGTTCGGGGTTTTCGATCCGGGCATCAACGCACTGTCGATCGCGACCAAGATCCTGCCCGATCCGCTGCTGCTCGACTCGGGCTGGATGGAAGTGCCGGAGGGCCGCGGATCGCCGCTCGCCGCCGCACTCAAGATGCGCAGCGGCACTGCCAAGGTCGATGTCGCGCTCGACTTCCTCCAGACCGGCCCGCAGACCTGGGACATCGAGATCGATACCGATGCCGGCACGCTGCGGCTCGGCATGGGCGGGAGCATCCTGCAATTGCCGGGTGAGGACGCGCAGAAGGCGCCCGACCGCGAATATCCGCGGCTCTATGCGCGCTTCGCCGATTTGGTCGCCGCGGGCGAAAGCGACGTCGACGTACGCCCGCTGCAGATCGTGGCGGACGCTTTCATGATGGCCGAACGGCGAACGACCGAGCCCTTCGCCTTCTAGACCACCAACCAAGCCGTTCGCCCCGAGCGAAGGGCCGTTCTCTTGAGGAACGGTCTTTTCGATAAGCGCATCGTGCGTGATGCGCGACATGCCCTCATCCCACTTAGTTGGAGCACGTACGGCGCCGCGTCACCATCCGGGACGCCGCATATCGTGTTTCCATAGTGTGTCCTCGACGCCACGCTTTGTCGATTTTCGCGAACGCCGTCTTATTGATATGATTAATCACTTGTCAGTGTCTCGTGGCGGCCGCATAGCCGCAAACTGAAAGAGAGGCTCACCCAAGAGTCCTCGCAATTCGCCAAGGGGAGGTTCGCGATGCGCCTGAAATCCGTGATTCTAGCTTCGACTTCGTTTCTCATCCTGGCGGGCGCTGCGCCTGCCTTTGCCCAGACCGACGACACGACCGCAACGCAGGATGCAGGCGCAGCCTCGGCCGATGCGGGTGCCCAGGAAGAGGATGCGATCGTCGTCACCGGGCTGCGCCGCAGCCTCGAATCGTCGCAGCGGATCAAGCGCGAATCCGAAGGCATCGTCGACGCGATCGTTGCCGAGGATATCGGCAAGCTGCCCGACACCTTCGCCTCCTCGGCACTCCAGCGTGTACCCGGCGTCAACGTCACCCGTGGTGGCGGCGAGGCGGCGGGCGTTACCGTGCGCGGCCTGCCCGACCTGACCACCACCTATAACGGCCGCGACATCTTCACTGCCGAGGGCCGCTACGTCCAGATCCAGGACTTCCCGGCCGGCACCGTTGCGGCGCTGGAAGTGTACAAGTCGGGCCTCGCCAACCAGATCGAGGGCGGCATCGCCGGCGCGGTCAACGTGCGCGGCCGCAAGCCGTTCGACTTCAGCGGCTTCGAGCTGTCTGGCTCACTCAACTACGTCCATTCGGAGCAGGCCCAGCGCGAAGCCCCGAACGGCAATCTGCTGATCAGCGATCGCTGGAACACCGGCATCGGCGAGATGGGCCTGCTGCTCAACGCCTCCTATGTCGGCATCGAGTTCCTCGATTCTACGCGTGAGCAGTCGCTGGTCATCGCGCGGACGAATCAGGTCAACACCGCTACCGGCGAGATTTCCAACTATGCGCCGGGCGCTGCCGCAGGACTACGCTTCCCCGACGCGCAGGGTAATTTCCTCGGTTACGGCAAGCGCTGGCGTCCGTCGGCCAATGCCGCTTTTCAGTGGAAGCCGACCCCGGAACTCGAAATATACGCTGATGGGCTGTTCCAGGGCTTTCGTTCCCAGGATTACAACCGCTGGATGTTCATCCCCATTTTCGGTGGGTCGGTCATCCCGGGGGTCAGGGACGGCCTGACGCTCACGAACATCACCACCTTCCCCGGCACCGACCAGATCGCGTCGATGACGGTAGCCAATGCCAATCGGCCGGACGGCTATGCGGGCTCGTTCAATGGCCATACCGATACGTACCAGGCCGGCGGCGGCGCGATCTGGACGCGGGACCGTCTGCGGCTCTCGGCCGACGTCGCCTACACCAATAGCCAGTACACGACGAGCGTCATGAACGTCGATTATGCGATGGCGAGTTCGCCGGTGCGCAACGTCGTGTTCGAAGCCGATGAGGACGGCGGCCCCACCCAGAGCTTCGTCAATTTCGACATCACCAATCCGGCCAACTACATCAGCCGTGGCCTGTGGCAGGAGCGGCTGAAGGTCAACGGCAAGGACTGGCAGGCGCGCACCGACCTTTCCTATGATTTCGGCGACGGCTTCCTGAAGCGGATCGACGTCGGCCTGCGCTATACCAATCGCAAGGCCGGCCGCGACCTGGGCAATCTCTACATCAACAACGAAGGCGCGCGCATCCCGCTGACGTCGCTTCCCGGGCTGGACGTGCGCGTTACCCAGCCCGGCTTCCAGTTCAACAATGTGCAGCCGAATGTCTTTTTCGCTACCCCGACGCGCGACAGCATTCGCGACAGCATCACCGACCTGCGCACCTTCTTCGGAGCGCCTGCGGGGGTTCCACCGTATAATCCGGCCGAGAATTTCCGCGCCAACGAGAAGTCCTACGCCGCCTATGCGCAGGTGAAATACGGCTTCGATCTCGGCGGCACGGTGATCGACGGTGTGGTCGGGCTGCGCGCGGTGAAGACCAAGCTCAACATCGACGGGTTCTCGCGCGTGGAAGCAACCGGGGGAGCAATCACCTATCCGGCGGTGAGCGCACAGAGCGAATATACCGATTACCTGCCGAACGTCAGCGCGCGCATAGGCTTCACCGACAAACTCCAAGCGCGTCTTGCTTATACCCAGACGCGTACCCGGCCCGGATTCTTCGACTTGCGTCCCAATACCTCGCTGGGTCAGCCGGTGACGCTACCCCCGGGCGATCAGTGTCTTCTCACGCCGACAACTCCCGAGTGCGTGGATCGCCTTCGTCGCGGCGGTTCGGCCGGCAACCCCGACCTCACGCCGCTCACCTCTGACAATTACGATCTGAGCCTCGAATATTATTTCTCGCGGACCGGGTCGCTCACCGCTGCGATCTTCCGCCACGATGCGCAAGGCTTCCTCCAAACCGTGGCGGATCTGAGCGATCCCACCCTTCGCATCAATCAGCCCGAGAATCTGGGCAAGACCAAGCTGCAGGGCGCCGAGGTGACTTTCACCAGCTTCCTCGACATCGACGGGCTGCCCGAGTGGATGAAGGGTTTCGGCATCCAGGCCAACGGCACCTATATCGATGCCAAGGGCGATCTTCCGGCCGATCAGGCCGCGACGTTCAACAACGAGCGGCAGCCGTTCCGCGGCGTTTCGAAATGGGCATACAACCTCGTCGCCCTGTACGAGAAGCCGCAATTCTCGGCGCGTCTGGCTTACAACTATCGTTCTAAATTCGTGACCTTCGACCCGAGCTACACGTTCCAGACCTTCGATCCGATCGCGCACCCGGTGATCGAGAAGGGCCGTGGCCAGCTCGACTTCTCGACCTCGGTCACGCCGATTCCGAACGTCACGCTCGCGTTCGACATCGCCAATCTGCTGGGCAACCCGCTTCAGCGCTACCGCGCCTACGACAATGGCGACAGCTACACGCGGCAGGTGCTCTACATCGAGCGCAGCTACTCGCTCGGCGTCCGCTTCCGCTTCTGACGCGGCGGCACCTGGCATGACGAAGGCCGGGGGACGCGAGTCTCCCGGCCTTCTTCTTTTCGGGCGCGGCTTTGCTATGACCTCTCGCGAACAAGAGGGGATCCCGAATGTCGCTGCGCACCGCCTTGCTCCTGCTGGCTGCAATCGGAGGGGCGTTCCCCGGCGCGGCCCTCGCCCAGACCGCGGCGGCGGCGAGCCCGCGGGCGGCAATCGACGCGGCGACGAAGCTGGCGCGCTGGCAGCTCGCGCGGATGACCGACACCAGCCATGTCGCACGTGCCGGCGAGGAGACGCGCAATCCCCGCGCCTGGGAGCAGGCGGCGTTCTGGGTGGGCATGACCGCGCTTGCCGATCACGGCGCCCCCGACGACATCGGCAAGGCGATCCTCGATATGGGCGCAGCCAATGGCTGGACTCCTGCCAGCCGCCCCTATCACGCCGACGACCTGGCGATCACGCAGAGCTATCTCTGGGCGGCCAGGCATGGCGGCGGCGCGACCGCGCTGGCGCCGACGCGCAAGGCGTTCGACTTCATCCTCGCCAACCCGCCCCGCACCACCCTCGCCTTCGTGATCCCGGAGAAGGGCGCGTACAACGGCGTCGAATGCCTGACCCGCTGGTGCTGGTGCGATGCGTTGTTCATGGCGCCGCCGGCGATGCTCGAATTGTCGCGGCAGACCGGCGACCGCCGCTATCGCGACTATGCGCTGCGCGAGATCTGGGCGACGACCAATTTCCTCTACGATCCCGCCGAGCGGCTTTTCTACCGCGACAGCCGCTTCTTCGACCGGCGCGACGCCAAGGGCCGCAAGATGTTCTGGAGCCGCGGCAATGGGTGGGTGCTTGCCGGGCTGGCGCTGATGATCCCCAAGCTGCCCAAGGGCGATCCAGAACGGCGCAAGCTCGAGGCGCTGTTCGTCGAGATGGCGGCCAAGGTGAAGGCGGTGCAGAAGCCCGACGGCTATTGGGCGCCCTCGCTGCTGGCACCCGAGGAGTCGCCGCCCGAAGCGAGCGGGACCGGCTTCTACACGTTCGCGCTCGGCTGGGGCGTCAAGGCCGGGCTGCTGCCACGCGCCGAATATCTGCCGGCGGTGCGCAAGGGCTGGTCGGCGCTGGGTCGGGCGCTCCAGCCCGACGGGCGGCTCGGCTGGGTCCAGCAGGTCAGCGACCGGCCCGAGCAGGTGCTCGCGACCGACACGCAATATTACGGCGTCGGCGCGTTCCTGCTCGCGGCAAGCGCAGTCGCCGACCTGAAGCTCGATTGATGCTGCGGCCGGGCTTGCCGGATTAGCTATCCAAACCGTTCGCCCAGAGCTGGTAGAAGGGCTGTTCTTCTTCGATCCCGAAGAAGGAACAGGACTTCGACAAGCGCGGCACGAACGAAGGGATCATTGCCCCCTCAACACTCAACCTTGCGCTCACTCGGGGTGTGCGGCTGGATGCAGGGGTGCGTGGGATAAGCCTCGAGGTCGAGCTCGGTCGCCTCGCGGACGACCTCTACGCGGTCGCCCGTATCCTTCATCTCGTAGAGCTTGCCGAGCGCCAGCGTGAACGGACGGTGGAGGACCATCATCAGCCGGCCGTCGAACGCGCGGAACAGCATGCCGTGGCCGCTGTCGCGCCGCACCAGCGGATCGAGCTGCTCCCACGGCCCATCGAGGCTGCCCGATTTCGACCGCGCGATCCCCTGGACGTAGCCGCGCTCGCCATAGCTCGACCACAGCATCACCAGCGTGCCGTTAGCGGTGCGATGGAATTCGGGGCCGTCGGTCACCCAGACGGTGTCGCCGTCGGCCTGGCGCTGCCCCTTGGCCCAGGGTGCTTCATCGGCGCGGAACAGGATTTTGAGCGGGCCGATCGCCGCGAGATTGTCGTCGAGCGGAAGCGCCTCGATCGTGCCGATCGTGGTCTGCAGCCATTCGTGCGCGTAGACCAGCCACGGCTTGCCCTCGGCATCGACATGGAGCGTCCCGTCGAGCGTCATCAATTCCTTGGGCGCGATCGGCTCTCCGCCCCGGACGACGCGATACGGCCCGTCGACCTTGTCCGCCACCGCGAGGATCGTGCCGCGGCGATAGGGCTTGCGACTGCCGGTCGGCGGCAAGGTCGCGGCTTCGTCGTGGAAGGTGGTGAAGAGATACCATTTTCCCTTCCATGCATGCACTTCGGGCGCCCAGGCGCCGGCCTTGGCCCAGATCCCCGCGGGCAAGGTGAAGACGACGCGCGGACGCGACCAGTGCTTCAGGTCCTTGCTGGCATAGACCATCGTACCGAGCCGGCGCTCGCCGGTCATCGCGGTCTCGTTGCGGGTGAACAGATAATAGGTCTTCGACAGTTTGTCGGCGACGATGAAGGGATCGTGAAGCTGCATTTGCGGGAGCAGCAGCGGCGCTGGGTCGGGACGGACCTGCGCGGCGGCAGGAGTCGCCGCGAGCAGGCCAAACGCTGCGAACAGGTGCTTCAACTGCGTTCTCCCGCTTCGCGTCAGCCGCGCGCCGCCGCGATCGCCTCGAGCGACTTGCCTTCGTTGCGGGGCGCCCAGATCAGCCCGATCACACCTGAGGCAACGAGGAACCCAGTGAGAATCCATGCCAGAGTGGTGTAGTCGTACGAGGCGAGCCACGGCACGAAGAAGCTCCAGATGCCGAGGCCGATGCGGACGATCGCGAAAGTGGCGCCCTGCGCTGTCGAGCGGATTGCGGTGGGAAAGAGTTCGGCCGACCAGAGCTGGAAAAAGCTCTGCGCGCCGAAGCCGCCGGCCACGCCCATGATCACGACATGGGCGATATAGACCTCAAGCGTGAAGCCGAACACCGCGAGGATCGCCATGCCGACTACGTGCAGCGCGGCGGAGATGCCGAACAACAGCTTCTGGTTCACCTTGTCCGACAGCGTCATGAAGATCGTCAGGATCGAGATCATGCCGATCAGGAAATAGGCCGCCGGGACGATCGTCGCGACCCATTCGGGGAGATTGTGACTCTTGACGAGGTAGGGGGTGAAGAAGCCGTTGAAGCCGGCCCAGAGATTCCAGAAGCCGTACATCGAAGCGAGGAACAGGATCGCGCCGAAATAGCGCGGGCTGAACAATTCGCCCCATTGCGCAGCCTGTCCGGAGGCCTTGCTCTCTTCCCAACGCTCGGATTCGCGCATCCGCGAGCGCAGGAAGGTCAGTGCGACCGCGAGGATGGCGAGGTGCGCGAAGATCCAGCGCACGCCGGTGATGCCCCAGGGCTGGAGGAAATAGGCGGCGACCAGCACCGCGACCGGGCCGAGATACCAAAGCAACTGCGCCACGCCCGAATGCGCGCCGCGCTTGTCGTCGGGCGCCTGCTCGGCGATCAGCGACCAGGATGCGGGGATGTCGGCGCCGACCGCCAAGCCGACGAGGACGAAGCCGAGCACGATCATCCACGGCGCGCTGGCGAAGACCAGGAACAGCATGCCGAAGGCGTAGAAGATCATATCGAACTGGTAGATCTTCTTGCGCCCGAACTTGTCGCAAAGGATGCCCCCGATCAGCGCGCCGACGCCGGCGGAGATCGCATTGGCGCTGAATGCGCCGATCAGGCCGATAAAGCTGTCCGACAGGCCGTAAATTTCCTTCCACAGCGCAAGCGCCACCGAACCGGCGACGATCGAGCCGGCGTCGATATAATTGGCGAGCCCCGCCAGGATCGTGTTGCGCCAGCTGCTTTCTTGGGGTGCGCTCATGGTCTCTCTCAAATATCCAGCCCGAGGCGGTAAAGGCGATCGGCGTTGCGGCCCCAAAGCGCGCGGCGCTCGTCCTCCCCGAAGCTGGCGGTGATCGCGTCATAGGCGTCGAGATGCTGGGTGAAGCTGCCGAACAATTTGTCGGTCGGGAAGTCGCTGGCGAACATAGCGCGATCGGTGCCGAACAATTCGATCGCCTCGAGGATGTAGGGACGCGCCTCGTCGAGCGTCCACGGGCGGTGGGTAAAGCCCATGCCCGAAAGCTTGATCGCGACGTTGGGGAGTTCGGCGAGCGCGGCCATGCCGGTGCGCCACTCGTTCCACTCGCCGGGGACGGCCATGCCGGTGTGGTTGATCACCACCTGGGTGTTCGGGTGCCGCGCGATCAGCTTGGCCAACGCGGGAAACTGGCCGGGATAGGCCTGCAGGTCGAAGCTCAGGCCGTATTTGCCGAGCAAGGCGAAGCCGCGCGCCCAGGCTTCGTCCTGGGTGACGTCGCGCGGGGTGTAGCTGCGCCGCGGGTCGGCGTGCCAATTGACGATGTGGCGGATGCCGCGGACGGCATGGTGGGCGGCATGCCGGTCGAGCAGCGCTTCGATATCGGGCGCGTCCAATGCGGCGAAGGCGATGATCGCATTGGGCATGCCGCGCGCGTCGTGCAGGCCCTGGAGCCATTCGGTCTCTGCGAGCGCCGCCGAGGCCTCGGCGCCGGCGTCGACATGGACGATCCCGCGGACGTCCCAGCCCTGCGCGTCGGCGAGATAATCGTCGAGCAGATAGGTCCTGGCGATGGCCTCGACGCTGCCATTGGGGCCATCATCGGCGAAGGGCGGGGTCAGCCAGGGATAGGCGATCCGGTCGAGGTCCCAGAGATGCACATGGGCATCGATGAACGGCAGATCGCGCGCCATTGGTCAATTCCTCCCTGCAAGCCCCTCCCCTTCAGGGGAGGGGTTGGGGTGGGG
>NZ_JBYSXG010000046.1:0-37611 GCF_058782005.1 Sphingomonas sp. FW306-1B-B10E | reverse complement strand
CCACCCCCAGCCCCTCCCTTTCAGGGAGGGGAGCTTCAGCGGGCGCCTCATGGCCGCCGGATCAGCGTCCGCGCGGCGGGGCGCGCGCGATCGGCGGGAAAATTGACGCGCTCCGCCTCGATCACCAGCGGCACGTTGCGGCTGCGCTCGGCGAGCATGCGAACCTGCTCGCCGATCAGACCGAGAAAGAGCAGCAGTACCGCGAACATGCCGAAGGCGAGCGCGAGGCCGAGCAGGACGAGCGCCGGACCGCCCAGGATCGCGGCGGCCACGCCGCCGAGCAAGGCCAGCAACGCGATCCCCGCGGCAACGAACGCCAGCAGGATCGGCAGCCGCAGCAGCGACTTGGCCGACCCGGCCAGCCCCGACAGCGCAAACGAAGCGAGCGTGGCGAA
This sequence comes from Sphingomonas sp. FW306-1B-B10E, assembly GCF_058782005.1. NCBI lineage: Bacteria > Pseudomonadati > Pseudomonadota > Alphaproteobacteria > Sphingomonadales > Sphingomonadaceae > Sphingomonas > Sphingomonas sp. FW306-1B-B10E. The sequence continues at coordinate 37,216 of NZ_JBYSXG010000046.1, read as the reverse complement.
ATCGTTCTTGCTGGTACCCGCAGCGCGTTCGGGGCGATCGACGGGAAGCAATGCCAGGCGGAAGCCGCTCTCGACCAGCATCCCGCGAAAGAACGGCTCGGGCTCGTTCCACGCCGCCAACGCGTCGACCACCGCGCGGTCGAACAGCCCGAAGCCGGTCGCCCCCGGGATTACCGGATAGTCGCCGAACTTGCCGAGAAAGGAATAGCCCAGTCGCCGGATCGCGCCGAGCAGCGGCGACGTGCGCTCCGAGCGGCGCTGGGCCAGCACGATCTGCGCACCCGCACGCCACTGCGCGACGAATGGGCCGATCATCGCCGGCGGGTCCTGGAAATCGGCGCACATGCCGATCACGGCTTGGCCCTCGGCCTGGTAGATGCCGTAGGTCGGCGAGCGCATCTGGCCGTAATTGCGATTGTTGAAGATCGCGCGGATGCGCGGGTCTTCGGCGCACAAGATGCGCATTAGGTCGCGCGTCGCGTCGGTCGAATGATTGTCGATCAGCAATATCTCGTGCGAGGCGGCATGCTGCGTCGCCTCGGCCGTCACCGCCGCACAGATCGCGCGGACATTCTCCGCTTCGTTGAAGCAGGGAATGACGATCGACAGTTCGGGGGTCATTGCGCCGCCTTGCGCCCGAACCGCAGGTCGATGCCGGTCGCCGGCGCGTAGATCTCGGTGAACAGGGCCAATGCGATCAGCAGCACCAGCAGCGCCACCGCCGGGATATTGACCTTGCGGTCGGCATCGAGCCGCGGCGCCTCGATCAGTTGGACGTCCGAGGCGGTCTCCGCCGCCAGCGTCTCGACCGCGACTTCTTCCGAGGACCGCGCATAGACTTCGTACAGCGCCTGGGCGAAGCGATAGTCGCGATAGAGGTTGAGATATTCGCCCGAGACCTCGGACAGGCCGGCGACATTGGGCCCGGCGACCCCGGCACTCGGGCTCGCCGTCCGGGCGATCTGGCTGCGCAGCGAGGCGACTTCGGACTGCACCGCCTGAAGCTGCGGATTCTCCTCGCCCTGGAAGCGCTGGAGCGTCTGCAGCTCGACGAGCTTGGCCTGAAGCTGCGCCTCGAGCCCGGCACGCAGCGACAGCGCCGAGCCGAGCTGGGCCTCGGGCTCTGCGAGCCGGTTGCGGCGGCGGAAGGCGTTGAGCGCAGCCTCGGTCTGCACGACGCGGCCGGCGGCGTCCTTGAAGCGCTGCTGCACGACGTCGCGCTTGCGGCGGACGCGATCCTGCCCGAGCACGATGATCCGGTCGCTGATCGCCTTCACATAAGCGCGCGTGATCGCCTCGGCCTTGTCGGCATCGTGCATGCGCACCTCGACCTCGACGATCCCGCCGGTCAGCGAATGCACGTCGACTCTCTTAGCCAGCGCGATGCGGGCGCGATCCTGGCTGGCATAGCCGCCCGGCCCGACCAGCTTGAGCTTGGCGATCACCGCATCGGTGACTTCGGTGCCGCGCGCGATCGCGAGATACATATCGATCGGCTGCTTGGCGCCGCCGAAGAGGGCGGCGAAGCCCTGGAGTTGTCCCCCCAGAGCATTCATCATCGAGCCGAGCCCGATGCTGTTATTGTCCTGCGGCACCAGCTTCGCCCGCGCCACATAGGGCTGGGGGAACACGCACAGCACCGCCAGCAGCAGCGCCAGCACCGCATAGCCGATCCGCCGCCGGCGCGGGTCCGCGATCACGTTCAATTGACCAGCCCGTTGACCGTCGCGGCGCCGACCAGCCCGCCGAACAGGGTGCCGGTGATGTCGCGCAGCCGCGCCCAAAACTCGCCGCGATTGGCGTCGATCGGCACATAGACCAGGTCCCCGGGAAGCGCAGGCGCGCGCAGCACGTGCCTGCCGTCGGCCAACACGGTGCCGTTGGCGCGCACCACGAAGATCTCGCTCTTGTCGCCAAGCTTCTGCACCCCGCCCGCCGAATGGACGAAGTCGCCGATCGTCGCGCCTTCGTGCCACGCGAAGGAGGCCGGCGTCGGCACCGCGCCGAACACGCCCACCGTCACCGGGCGCGGCGGCACATAGATCGTGTCGTTATTCTCGAGGATGAGCTCGCTGGGCAGCGCCGCTGCGGTCACCGGCAGGTCGAAGACGAGGCGCCCGCTGGGTTTGCGCTCGCGCAGTTGCTCGACGATCGAGCGGACGAGCGCGAGGTTGGCCGGCTGGACGAGCTGGGCGCGATTGGCCGACGTCACCGGCTGCGAGGTCAACAGCAGCTCGACGTCCTGCACCGCACGGTCGAAGCTCTGCTGCTGCTGCGCCTTGACGCTGTCGCGCGTGATCACGCTGGCATAGGGAAAGGCCTGGCCGGTCAGCCCGCCGGCCTGCGCCACGACCGCATCGAGCCGCGTGCCCGGCCTGAAGTAATAGCGCCCTGGCCGGGCAACCTCGCCGCTGATCGTAACGAGCACCGCCTGCTGCTCGAGCGGGCGGGCGATGCCGACATTGGAAAGCACGCGGACGATGTCGCCACGCCTTGCCTTCCGCGTCGCTGCCTCGGCGGCGCTCAGTTCCTCCCAGCCGGTCTGGCCGCGGCCGAGTGAATCGAACACCATCAATCGACTCGCATCGGCGACGGTGTTGACGCCGCCGGCATAGAGAAGCGCATCGTTGATCGTCTCGCCCGGCGCGAGCTCGAAGATCGCTTCGCGATTGACGCTGCCGATCACCGCGACCTGCTCGCCGGCCGGCGCGATGTAGAGCACGTCGCCATTCTGGACCACCGCGTCGCCGCTGCGATCGCCCTTGAGCAGCAAGTCGTAGAGGTCGAAGTCCGAAACCAGCCGGCCGCCGCGGCGCAGCTGGATCGAGCGGAAGCTGCCGCCCGCGGCCGGGCCGCCCGAGGCGAGCACGGCGTTGACCAAGGTCGACAGGCTGCCGACGGTATAGGATCCCGGCGCCGCGGCGAAGCCCGTGACGTAGATGGTCACGCCGTGCAGCCGGCCGACATTCACTTCGAGCTGGAAGCCGCGATATTGCCGCGACACGCGCCGCGCGATCACTTCGTGCAGGTCGCCATAGCGCACCCCCGCCACGACGATCGCGCCGATCCGCGGCACGAAGATTCGTCCCTCGCTGTCGATCGTCAGCCGCAGGTTCGCCGCCTGGACCGGGCCGGCCAGCCCGAGCACCAGCTCGTCGCCGGGGTTCAGCCGATAGTCCGGCGGTACCGTCGCGGTCGGGCCAGCGGTAAAGTCGCGCGCGCCCGGCACCAGCAGTTCTGCGCCGAACCGCCGCAGCGGCATGCCCACCGCGGCCGAGACGAAGCTCTCATATTCGCTTGGAGGGGTCTGCGGGACCGGACGCGACGGCGCTTCCGGCGGACGCTCGGCGGCTGAGGCGCCGCGCGGCTCGGCGGGCATTTCGATCACCGTCGGCTGGTACGGCGCCACCTCGGCCGGCGGGACCGCCACCTGCCCTGCCGCGGCGGCTCGGCCCGCGAGCGGATCGGCTTGCTGTTGCTGGCCGGTCGCGACCGGCGCGGCGAGCTGCGCCAGTGCCGGCATCGGCGCGACGGCAAATAGGCAACCGACGAGAAGCTTCGATCGGGCAATCATGAGGCGAGGCATTCCAGTTCGATGAGGCCGGCAGCGGGGCCGAGCAGCGCAGTCGCGGCCTGCGCCCACAGGCCGTCGTCGGTAGCGGCGAGCACGCCGATGCCGTCACCGCCGACGCGATAGGGGGAGCGATCCCAATGTGTGACGCGGCCGCCGGCCTCGCCGACGAACAGGGCGCCGGCGGCGTGGTCCCAGGGCAGGATGCGCTGGAACAAGGCGATGTCGTCCTCACCCAGCACGAGCCGCGGATAGCTGGCGGCGGCGCAGCGCGGGACCGGGACGATCTCGAAATGCCGCTCCGCCTCGGCATGGACGCGGGCGCGCCGCTCACGCGTGAGGAAGTGGGTGCCGAGCGCCGCCCGCGGCGGGGCGCTCCCGCTCGGCCGGGCGCGGACGGACACACCGTCGATCGTCGCGCCCTTGCCGCGTGCTGCATGGCAAAGCCGCCCGCGCAGCGGATCGAGCATCCAGCCCTGAACCGGTACGCCATCCTCGACGAGCGCGATCATCATCCCGAACGGCTCGCGCCCCGCGGCGAAATTGGCGGTTCCGTCCAGCGGGTCGATCAGCCAGACCAGCCCCTCCCCGACGCCGTCGAGCAGCGCGGGATCCTGCTCTGCGGCTTCCTCGCCCAGGATCCGCGCGCCGAGCCCGAGCGCCGCCAGCCCGTCGTGGAGGCGACGCTCGGCCTCGCGATCCACGACGGTGACGATCTCGCCCGCCGTCTTGATCGTGACTTCATGCGCGGCAAGCGTGCGAAACCGCGGCACCACCACCTCAGCGGCGACGGTGCGCAGCAGCGCGGCAACCTGTTGCTCGAGCGACATCAGTAATCAGGCGGCCACGCTTGCCAGCCGGCCCGCGGGCACATTGCCGCTGCGTTCCTGGATCATCCGGATGCGCGACAGATCCTCATCGGCGATCGTGCGATAATAATCGCGCTTGTTCTCGAGCCAGGCGAGCTCGAAGGCCACGGCGTTGGCGATGCCCGCCTCGAACAGCTTCGATTCCGCCGCCGAACCGTCGAAGATCACCTTGCGCGTCTCGAACCGGTCTAGCCGCACGCCGCGGATCTCGCGTAGCGCCAGCCCGGCCTCGACCGCGACCGAACCGCCGACGACCAAAGTCAGGTCGTTGGTCGCGCAGGCCTGGGCGACGCGGAGCACGGCGTCGGTGATCTCGCGATCGTTGATGCTCTTGCGCGGCAAACCCCGCGACAGCGTGAAGTCGACCCGGCCGAAGACGATCCCGTCCAGCTCGGCCTTGGCGATCGGCAGCATCGCGTCGAGATTGCGCAGGGTCGCCTCGGTCTCGACGTTGAACAGGAACTGGGTGCCCTGCGGATTGTCGCGATAGGTCTTGGTCCGCGCCTCGGCGAACTTGGTCAGCGCATAGGGGGTCTCGATCATCGGCGCGATGACATGGTCGACGCCGTAGAGCTTCGAGGCGAGCAGGTCCGAAACCGCTTCGCAGCCGCCGATCTTGAGCGCGACCTTGAGGTCGGCGCGGCGGGCGAGCTCGAGCAGTCGGAGGAACTCGTCGGGGCGGGTTCCCTCGGCCTCGAACTCGGCCTTGACCGCGACGACGCCGTAAAGGTCACGGCCCTTCTTGAGCATGTCGAGCATGCGGCGTTCGGTGGGGTTCATCCTCGCCTCCCTGGCTGAAAAAGCATTGTACTGACGGGAGTGAGACGGAGCCTCGCACCGGTTCCCGCACAAAATCGCGCGGCAAGATTTTTTCGCGGCGCCGTTGCGGGTTGGCCCGGTCGGCTCCGTCAGAACCATGATGCCCGGCTTGTTCCCCCTCCATCTGGCGCTTGCGCTCTTGTCCTCCCCGGACCCAAGACCAGTGGCGCCGGGCATCACCGAGCTTCCCAGCGGCGACAGCCAGGCGTTCCGAATGCGCAAGGCCGATGCGCCCGCGCCGAGCGCACCGCCGGCCCGTACGGAACCGGAGCCCGCGCCCGTGACGCGCGCAGGGCTACCGCACCTGTCCTCGCATTTCGGGCGTCGCGGTGATCCGTTCCGGCGGACGACGGCGATGCACTATGGCGTCGACATTCCGGGTCGCCTCGGCACCCCGGTGCTGGCATCGGCACCCGGCGTGGTACGCTTCGCCGGCGCGGCGGGGAGCTATGGCGAAATGGTCGAGATCGCGCACGATGACGGGCTTGCCACGCGCTACGCGCATCTCTCGCGAATCCTCGTCCGCCCCGGCGTGCGCGTCGCGCAGGGACAGCCCGTGGCGCTGATGGGATCGACAGGACGCTCCACCGGCAGCCATTTGCATTTCGAAGTGCGTATCGCCGGCCGCGCCGTCGATCCGCTCGCCTATCTCGGCGCGCCCGCGCCAGCACCCGAGCCGGTCCGGCCTTGGATCGCATCGGCCGAGCCCCATATCTCCGCCTTCGCTCGGGCGCGTGCCGACGGATCGCAGGAACGCGCTCTCTGAATCACCATGGAAGCTCCTTTGCAGCAGGCCGGCCGTCGCATCCCGAACCCTTTCGGCAGTCGCGCCGCGCCGCGCCGCGCGCGATGAAGGGCGGTCAGGAAATCAGCGGGCTCCAGCGCATCGTGCTCAACGAGCGCGGCCGGCTGCTCCGCTTCCTCGCGGCGCGCGGACTGGCCGACGATGCCGAGGACGCGCTGCACGATCTGTGGCAACGCGTCGCCGCAGCACCCACGCAGCCGATTGCCGACCCGCTTTCCTACCTGTTTCGCGCCGCCGAGAATCTGGTGCGCGACCGGCGCCGTTCGGCAGTGAGCCGCGATCGCCGTCACCACGATTGGCACGAGACCAGCGTTCCCGCCGACGAACAACCGGCCGGCGAACGTTCGCTGATCGCCCGCGAGCGGCTGCGCGAGGTCCAGAGCACGCTGGCGGCGCTGGGGCCGCGGGTCGAACTGGTATTCCGCAAATGCCGCCTCGACGGGATGCCGCAGAGCGCGGTCGCGCGCGAACTGGGCGTCAGCCTGAGCTCGGTCGAGAAGGACTTGCAAAAGGCCTATCGGGCGCTCGCCGCGCTCAGGGCGAAATTCGATGCGGAATGATCGCGCGGTCTCCGTCATAGGGATGTTATGGCGATGAGCGCACAACATCCTGAGCTTCGAGAAGCCGCGACGCTGTGGGCGATTCGCGTCCAGGAGCCGGCGTTCGACGATTGGGACGGCTTCACCGAATGGCTCGAGCGCGATCCGTCGCACGTCGAGGCCTATGAGGCGGCGCTCGCCGACGAGGCCTGGGGCGCGGAACTGCTCGCGTCGGCGTCCTCCGCCCATCCCGCTATCGCGGACACGGCCAAACCGCCGCGGCGCTGGTGGATCGCCGGTAGCGCGGCAGCCGCGGCTGCGCTCGCGGTGGTCGGCGGCTGGGCAATGTTCGACCGCGATGCCCCGGCGCAGCATATCGCCACCGCGGCGGGCGAACATCGGACGCTCGATCTCGCCGACGGATCGAAACTGGCGCTCAACGGCAACACCCGTGTCACGATCGATCCCGATACGCCGCGGCAGGTGACAGTCGAGCAGGGCGAGGCGCGGTTCGACGTGCATCACGATGCGAGTGATCCTTTCGTGGTGCTGGCGGGCGGCGCCCGGCTGGTCGATGCGGGAACGGTGTTCAACGTGGTGCAGGACGGCGATTCGCTCGAAGTTGGGGTGGCCGAGGGCTCGGTGATCTACGAGCCCGGTGCGCATGCCGTGCAGCTCAGACCCGGCGACACGCTGAACCGGCGTGGCAAGGGCGCCAAGCCGGCGATGGGCAGAGCGAGCCCCCAGGCGATCGGCAGCTGGGCGGCGGGCGAGCTGCAATATGACGCGCCGTCGGCCGATCAGGTCGCGCGTGATCTGACGCGCAGCATCGGGCGGCCGGTGCGCGCTGCCGAGGGTGCCCGGAGGCTGCGCTTCACCGGAACGCTGCTGCTGGGCGGCACGCCCGAACAGGTGATCGCGCGTGCCGGACCGCTGCTGGGCGTCAAGTTCGTCGTCGATGGGGAAGGATGGACGATGTCCCCCGCCCATGGTCCGCCGCGCTAGCCCGCTCGCCTTATTGTCCTTGACCATAGCGTCTCCTGCGTTCGCGCAGGAGCGAGCGGCGGAGGTCGACATCGGCGCATCGCGCCTCGATGCAGCGATCAAGCAGCTGAGCCGCCAGACCGGTGCGAGCATCGGCTTTCGCGAAGCGCGCCTGGCGGGCACGCCGACACGTCCGGTCCGCGGGCGCTTCACTGCCGCGCAAGCCCTCGAGCGGATGCTGCTCGGTGCCGCGGTCCGGGCGCGCCGGGTCGCGCCGGCGACCTATCTCGTCGAGCCCTTCGCAAAGCGGCCTGTTGCCCCACCCCGCCCGGCGACGACGGCGCCGCGCCGTCCGCCCGCGGAGCCACCGTCCGGCGAGATCGTCGTCACCGCGACCAAGCGCGACATCCCGCTCGGTTCCTATCCGGGCGGCGTCCAGATTGTCGACGGATCCCAGCTCAGCGCTTCCGAGGGCCTGCGCGGCACCGAGGCCATCGAGGCGCGCATCGCCAGCGTCGCCTCGACGCATCTCGGCCCGGGCCGCAACAAGCTGTTCATCCGGGGCATCGCCGATTCCAGTTTCGTCGGACCGACCCAGTCGACCGTGGGCCAATATTGGGGAAACAGCCGGATCACCTATAGCGCGCCCGATCCCAATCTGCGCCTCTACGACGTGAAGAGCATCGAAGTGCTCGAAGGGCCCCAAGGCACCCTATACGGTGCGGGGTCGCTCGGCGGGGTGGTGCGCGTCGTCCCGCGCTCGCCCGACCTGCGGGATTTCCAGGGCTCGGCATGGGGCGGGGCGCTCGCGGTCCAGCACGGCAAACCCGGCGTCGACGGCGGCGCGATCCTCAATCTGCCGATCAAGCAGGACGTGATCGCGCTTCGCGCGCTCGCCTTCGGATCGGTCGAGGGCGGCTATATCGACGACGTCGCGCGCCAGCTCGACGACATCAACCGCGTCCGCACCTTCGGCGGGCGCGCCGCGCTTCGCGTCGATCCGGGCGACGACTGGACGATCGACCTCAACGCCGTCGGCCAGCGGATCCGGGGCGACGACAGCCAATATGCCGAGCGCGATGTCGGCGAGCTCGACCGCGCCAGCGCGATCGCCCAGCCGTTCCGCAACGATTACTGGCTGGTCGACCTGGTCGCGCGCAAATCCTGGGGACCGCTCGAGCTGACCTCGTCGCTTGGCTATGCCGGGCAATATGTCTTCGAGCGGTTCGAGGGACCCGAACTCGCCGACGTCGCCAGCCCTGAGATTCAGCCCACCAAGAGCGCCGCGCCCGCCGCTTATTCGCAGGCCAACCGCATCTCGATGACGACGGGGGAAGTACGCCTCGCCCGCCACGGAGCCGACGGGACCGGCTGGCTGCTCGCCGCCAGCCTGCTCCACAATCGCGCACGGACCAATCGCCGCATGGATGTCGCGCCGTTCCGCACGCCGCTCACCGGCGTGCTCAACCAGGTCGAGGAGGCGACTCTGTACGGCGAGGGCACCGTCGAACCGCTCGATCGGTTCACGCTGACCTTCGGCGGCCGGCTGACGCATGCGCGGCTGTCGGGCAGCTCGGAGGACGTCGCCCAGGTCGTCGCCTTCCGCATCGATCCGGGGGCGCGCGCATCGCGCTCGGAGACGCGCTTCCTGCCTTCGCTCGCCGCGGCCTATCGCGCCGCCGACCGACTGACCCTGTTCGCGCGCTACCAGCAAGGGTTCCGCCCAGGCGGCATCGCGGTCCGCCGCGAATATATCCAGCGCTTCGCCGGTGACCGGGTTACCACGATGGAGGCCGGCGCGCGCTATCGCAGCCCGTCGCTCGACCTGGCGGCGAGCGTCTCGGCAACGCGCTGGACCGATATCCAGGCCGATCTGATCGACGGCTTCGGCTTCCCGACCACCGCCAATGCCGGCGACGGCCGCGTCCTCTCGGTCGGGATGGTCTCGCGCTGGCGCCCGGCCGCCGGGCTGGAGCTCGATGCCGCGCTCTACCTGAACGACAGCAAGGTCACCGAGCGCTTCTCGGTGGCGCTGCCCAGCGACCTGCTCATGGCGGACATCGAGCGCCTGCCCAACGTCGCCGATGCCAGCGGCCGGCTGGGCTTCAATTATTCGGCGCCGCTCGGCGACGATGTCGAACTCACTGCCACCGGTTTCGCGCGCTATGTCGGCAAGTCGACGCTGGGGATCGGGCCGATCCTCGGGCGGCTGCAGGGCGATTATCTCGATACCGGCCTGGAAGTCCGCATCGGCAAGGCGCGGCGTGGCGTGAGCCTCGCGCTCACCAACCTGCTCGACGCGCGCGGCAATCGCTTCGCGCTCGGCTCCCCGTTCCTGATCCGCGATCGCGACCAGACGACGCCGCTTCGCCCGCGCAGCCTCCGGCTGGGGTTCGACCTGCACTTTTAGAGCCCGGCAATCGCGCCGATGGCGAAACGCGGGCACGCCGCTCGACCGACCCTATCGACAGTTTCGCCGATACCGCGACGTCACGCACCTGCCATTCCCAATCGTCCGTTGAGGTCTGCCAGGCTGCGATCTCATGCGCCGCATCCGCGCACCACGCCGGGCGGCGCAATCGAAGCGCCGAACCCGGCGTCTTGTGGCAGGCCGCTTGGCCGCCAGGACTGATGCTAAAATAGCACAGTGACGGAGGATCCCGTTGGAAGGGTTGCACAAAACATCGCCGTCTCGCGTCCCGCGCGGATCGGCCTTTCTATAAAAGCCTAGGCAAAGATGCGTAGCGGGGATGCCCGGGGCATGGCCGCTGCGTCAAACGGGTAAGGGCTTGATAGATTTTATGAATTTCGCATCAAACACATTTCGATACGGGATTTCGGCTGCCGCGCTTCTGACGGCGATCGCCGCTCCGGCCTATGCGCAGGAAGCAATGCCGGCGCAGGGTACGGATGCTGTTGCTGCCGATCAGGGCGCCGCACCTGAAGCCGATGCCGTCGACCAGGCTGCAGCCGCGCCCGAGGCGCAAGCCGAAGAAGCGCAGCCCGCGACGATCGTCGTCACCGGCACGCTGTTCCGTGATTCGAACGCCTCCTCGATCTCGCCCGTGACGGTGCTGAGCTCGGAGACCCTGCAGCGCGCGAACATCACGACCGCGCAGGACGCGATCCGCTCGGTCTCGGCGGACAGCGCCGGCTCGATCTCGACCGGCTTCCGCAACGGCTTCTCGGCCGGCGGCGCCGCGGTGTCGCTGCGCGGCCTGGGCGTCTCGTCGACCGTGGTTCTCATCGACGGGCTCCGCTCCGCGAACTTCCCGCTCAACGACGACGGCCACAACGCCTATGTCGACCTGAACTCGATCCCGTTCAGCATCGTCGACCGCATCGAAGTGCTGAAGGACGGCGCGTCCTCGACCTATGGCGCGGACGCGATCGGCGGCGTGGTCAATTTGATCAGCAAGAAGAATTTCCAGGGCATCGAAGGATCGGTCCAGGGCGGCACGACCGAGCAGGGCGACGGTTCGCACTATCGCGCGACGCTGACCGCCGGCTTCGGCGACTATCAGGAGAAGGGCTTCAACTTCTACCTGAATGGCGAATACACCTATGACGGCTTCATCACCAATCACTCGCGCGGCTATCCGTTCAACACGCTCGACCTGACGCCGAGCGGCCTGACCGACCGCAACCGCAACGACGATACGCTGACCACGGCGAACCCCGAGGCAGTCGTCACGCGCGTCACGCAGAGCGACCTCAACAATCCGCTCGCCGGTCAGGTCGGCGCGCCGCTCACCAACCAGTATCAGCTGCTCAACCCGAACGCCTGCGCCTTCGGCACCTACACGGTGACCACCGGCGCGGCACAGGGCACCGGCTGCCGCCACAACCTTCCGGACGAATATTCGATCATCCAGCCGAAGCAGCAGCGTTACTCGACCACCGGGCGCCTCAGCGTGCGGCTTGGCGAGAATTTCGAGGCGTTCGCCACGGGCAGCTATTCGCATTCCGAAGTCAGCATCAAGGGCACGCCTTCGGCGATCCGCCAGACCCAGCCGTTCGGCGGCTCGGCCGCGATCGCGTCGAGCAGCCCGGGCATCGTGCTGCCCTATTTCGTCTGCTCGGCAGGCGTGAACTGCGCCACGGCGGCGGATCGGCGCCTGAACCCCAACAACCCCTATGCGACCAACCCGGCCGCAACGGCGGCGATCGCGAGCACCAACGCCGCGCGCATCTATTATCTGTTCGGCGACATTCCCGCCGGCAGCGATCGCTATGTCGACGTGTTCCGCGCCACCGCGGGCATTTCGGGCGATCTGGGCAGCGGCTTCCGCTTCCGTCTGAACGGCGTCTATGCGCGAGACAATTTCAGCGTCACGCAGCACGGCTTCCTCAACATCCAGGGCCTGCTGGGCGCGATCAACACCGGCGCCTATAACTTCGTCAATCCGCAGCAGAACAGCGCGGCCGTGCGCAACCAGATCTCGCCGGACGTGACCACGCCGTCTTATTCCACGACGGCGACGATCGGCGGCTCGATCATCAAGTCGCTGGTGCAGCTGCCCGGCGGCGACCTCAACGTGGGTGCCGGCTTCCAGCTCCGCCGCGAGACGCTGATGAACCGTAACCAGAATGCGGATCTGGCCTTCTATGCGCTGAACACCTCGTCGGCCCAGGGCCGTCAGACGGTGACCGCCGGCTTCTTCGAAATCGACGCGCCGTTCCTGAACGAGCTCGATCTCAACGTGTCGGGCCGCTACGATCATTATTCGCAGGGCTATGGGCACTTCTCGCCCAAGGTCGGCCTCAAGTTCACCCCGATCGAGCAGATCGCGCTTCGCGCCACCTACTCGCAGGGCTTCCGCGCGCCGACCTTCGCGGAGAACAACGCGGCCAGCAGCTATTCGGGCTTCTCGTCCTTCACGCCGCCCGCCAGCTTCGTCGCCGCGCATCCGGGCAACCTGGCCTATACCAGCAGCTACAATATCGGCAGCGGCGCCACGGGCAACCCGGACATCCTGCCGGAAGTCTCGCGTAGCTTCACCTTCGGCACGATGCTCAAGCCGACGCGCTGGTTCAGCCTCACCGCCGACTATTACAACATCAAGAAGTCGAACCTGATCGTAAGCGGTCCGCTGCGCGCCCAGGCGATCGCTGCCTATTACGGCCAGACCACTTCGGCTGCCGGCTGCGCCGCGCTCGCCGCGGTAGGCGCGGGCTATCAGTGCAACGTCATCGACGCGCCCGATCCCGCCAATCCGAACGCGCTGCCGCGTCTGCTGGTGTTCAACGTGCCTTACGTCAACGCCAACTATCAGGTGAGCTCGGGCATCGACGTGCAGGCGACCGCCCGGATCCCGCTGTCCGACGGCGTGCGCTGGACCAGCCGCCTCGACATGACCCGCGTGCTCCAGCTCGACCTGGTCACCCCGGCGGGCGTGGTGCAGAAGTACGCCGGTACGCTTGGGCCGTACGAGCTTTCGTCGGGCGGCGGCACGCCGCAGATGCGCGGCAACTGGCAGAATACGCTGGACATCGGCAACTTCTCGCTGACCACCACCGCTTATTATGTCGGCCGGATCAAGCAGGTCGCGGCGGACGAGATCGCGCCCGTCAACGGCGAGATCGACCTGTCGTGCAGCCACACGCTGGCACCCGTGCCGGCAGGCGGCGACGTGGCCAAGCAGTGCTATATCCGTCCGTTCGTCTATGTCGATCTGAACGCGGGCATCAAGGTCAACGACCAGTTCCGTTTCTTCGTCAACGTGCAGAACCTGACCAACGCACGCGCACCGCTTGCCGCGGGCGCCTATACCAGCAATCCGAATTATCTGAGCAGCTGGCATTATGCGGGTCTGGTCGGCCGCAACTTCAGCGCCGGCGCGAATTTCAGCTTCTGATCTCGCACCGCTGACCCACACGCATCGGGGCGGCGCCCCGTCACCCCGGTGCGTGTTGATACCATTCTTTGCGAAGCGGCGGCGTGGGCTTGTCCACGCCGCCGTTTTTCATTTTCGCCCGGCAGACGGGCGTACTTGCCGCGCGTCCGAGGTTCCGATCGGTTGCGGGTTGGCGACAAAGGCATCAAGGACGATGTCGCAACGCGCGTAGCGAGAGGACGACTTCGTGACCGACCTGGGTTCCCCCGACCGCCTGAGCGAGGCGCGCGCCGCGCTCGCCGAGGCGATGGCGCTGCACGAAAAAGGGGATTTCGACGGCGCTGAGGCCGGATATCGGCAGGTGCTGGCGCAGGACTATCGCGCCGCGGAAGTGCTGCCGTTGCTCGCCGGCGTGCTCGGGCGCCTGACGCGCCCCGAAGACGCCCTCGCCGCCTGGGACCAGCTTCTCGCAATCGCGCCCGATCATGCCGTGGCGCTGCACGAAAAGGGGCTGACGCTGCACTGGCTCGGCCGCACCGCCGAGGCGATCGCCACGCTCGAGCGCGCCTGCGCGATGGACCCCGACAATCCGATCGCGATCGGCAATCTGGCCGTGGTGCTGGCCGATGCGGGACGCAACCTCGAAGCGATCCGGCATTTCCGCCGCGCGCTCGCGCTGCAGCCCGACAACCTGCATTTGCGCCATCAGGTCCGGCGGCTCGGCTCGGGATCGGTGCCCTTCTGGCACATCCCGATGATGAACGACGCGCCGCGCAACGATGCGTTCGAGGAGGCGATCAAGGCTGCGCTCAGCGTCGCCGGCCCGGCAGCGCGGGTGCTCGATATCGGCGCGGGCAGCGGCCTGTTGTCGCTGATGGCCGCGCGTGCCGGGGCACGGAAAGTGGTCGCGTGCGAGATGGAGCCGATGATCGCCGACATGGCGCAGCAGATCGTCGCGCAGAACGGCTATGCCGATCGCATCACGGTCCACGCCAAGCCCTCGACCGAGCTTGCCGTCGGCGCGGAGCTCGACGCGCCGGCAGATGTCCTGGTCTCGGAAATCCTATCGAGCGACCTGCTGACCGAGAAGGTGCTCGACACATTCGAGGACGCACATCGCCGCTTGCTCGCGCCCGACGCCGTGGTGATCCCGCGTGCGGCGAGCGCAATGGGATGCCTGGTGGCGAGCGAGAACCTGGCGGGCTATGCCTTTGTCGGCGACGTTTCGGGGTTCGATCTCTCGGCCTTCACCGCTTTCGCGCCGCAGCGCCTGCCGATCCACGGCACGATGACCGGCTGGGATCGCCTGTCGGACGATCTGGAACTGGTCCGCCTCGACCTGACGCGGAAGAAGCATGACGCGACCCTCGCGCGGCTGCGCATCCCGGTCACCGCGAGCGGACGCGCGATCGGCATCGTCCAGTGGATGCACATCGATCTGTGGGAAGGCGTGTCGTTCGACAATCACCCCGACCACTATGCCGATGGCGGCTGGCTCCAGGTGCTGCACAGCTTTCCCGAACCGATCGCGGTGGTGGCGGGTGAGACGCTCGACATCGCCGTCGGGCATGATCGGATCACGCTGATCCTTTTGCCGCTCGGGACAGCCTCGTAGCGGTCAGCCGTCCGCTGCGACGAAGAAGCCCCATTCGATCCAGCGTTCGCGACAGCCCTGCGCGCCGCGCCACATGCCGGTCGCAGCATCGGGATCGAGCCCATGATGCGCCGCGACGATCGCCAGCGCCGCGGCGACATCGCTTCCGGCGCGCATCGCCGCGAGGAATGCGTAAAGCGGCGCGCTGAGGGGCACGGTGCGCGTGACATAGTCGGTTCGGACCAGGGCGACGTGGCTCGGCGCCGGTCCCGGCAACAGCGGCGCCTCGCCGCGGCGCACGGCGTGATAATAGCCGGCGACGGGAAAGCCGTAGCTACCCAGCGCGAAGGCGGGCTGGAGGCGTAGCGCGCTGTCTGGGGTATCGGGCGTCGCGAAGGGGCGTCCCTCATTGCCCTCGGCATCGAACATGCCGAAAACCGTGGTCTCGAACTGGGCAAGGTCGATCATGCAATCGACCCACGCCTCGCGCGCTTCCGGCTCGGGCCGGTTCGCCTCCAGCCATCCCGGAAAGCGGCGGCCGAGGTCATACAGCGTGTGCCGCTCGGGCGGGCAATCGCGGATATAGTCGGCGACGAAATCATCGAACAGCGCCCGGCCGAGCGCGTGGCACAGCGCCGGATATTGCTCGCGCATGCACGCGGCGAGGCGTAGGAAATAGCCGCGCTGATAGACCGCCAGTCCGCCCGCCGCGCCGAGCCGCCCGCCGCTCTCGAACAGCGCCTGCGCCGCGCCGGGGTCGGCCCGCGGATCGATCAATGCCGCGTGCATACGGTGCTGCACCCCGGCCAGCGCGGTCACGCCGCATCCTCCATCACGCCATGGATCGCGCGCGGTATGAGGAAACCGAGCGGGTTGGAAACGGCCTCGCCGCCGCGGCCTCGTGCGACGGCTTCGCGCGGCACCGCGTCGCCGGCCATATAGTGTTCCGCCTTGCGGAGTTCGGCGACGCAATCCTCGAAGCTGGGAATATGGTCGTCCCATTCGAGCAAGGTCGACGCGCCGCCGGTGCGCGCCCAGGCGAGGCGGAACAGCTCCCACACTTCGGCGCGCACTGGCCGATCATGCGTGTCGATCAGATGGCTGCCGAGATCCTGGTGCCCGGCCAGATGCATCTGCACGACGCGGTCGCATGGGAAGGCTTCGAGATAGGCGCGCGGATCGGTGCCGGCGTTGAAGCAGCTGACATAGACATTGTTGACGTCGAGCAGCAGCCCGCAGCCGGTCCGATCGGCCAGCGCGCGCAGGAAGGCCGGTTCGTCCATCGTCGACTGGGCGAAGCGGACATAGGAACTCGGATTTTCGAGGATCAGCGGGCGTTCGAGAATGTCCTGCACCTCGATCACCCGGGCGGCGACATGTTCGAGGCTCTCCTCGGTCAGCGGCATCGGCAGCAGGTCGTGCGAATTGAGCCCGTTCACCCCGGTCCAGCAGAGATGATCGCTGACCCAGGCGGGGCGGATCTCGTCCGCCAGCCGCTTGAGCGCGGCGAGATAGGCGCTGTCGAGCGGATCGGTGCTGCCGATCGAGAGCGAGACGCCGTGGAGGACGACAGGATGGCGCTCGGCGACCGCACGCAGGATCGCGCGCGGCCGTCCGCCCGAATCCATGAAATTCTCGGAGATCGCCTCGAACCACAGATCCTGCCGTTCGCCCGACAGGATCGCATCGAAATGCACGCCACGCAGGCCAAGCCCCAACCCCAGCCGGGGCAGGCTCGCCAGCAAATCCTCAGCTGCAGCCACCGGCACCGCTCATTCCGCTCGATCCGCAGGCGGTCATGTTGCCGCGCTCTGCATTGTCTTCGGAGATCCACAAATAGGTCGGCCCGGTTGCGGCAAAGGCGGCCGGCGGGCTTCCGGGCGTCGCCGGGAGCGGCTGGCCGGGCGCGAGCTTCTGCGCCGCCTGCGCTGCGAGCAGTTCCTGCCGCGTGGCTTCCCAATTCGCCTCGAACACCGCGCGGGCGCGCAGCCAGACGCTCTGTCCCTGGTTCGACCCGTTGGTGCTGAAGCGCTCGGCATTGATCGGCGTCGCGCACGACCCTTGCGAACGGCAGGCATTGGCGCCCGGATTGTTCATCTCTTCGCCGGTGCCGTAGAGGCCGCAGCCGCCCTGCCCCTTGCATTCGTTCTGTACGTGGCACGTATGGTCGGTGCCGGTCGCGCAATAGCCCTGCCCGGCGCAGGCATTGGGCTCGCGCCCGGGCGCGCCGAACAGCCCGAAGCGATCCGCCCCCGCACAGGCATTCAACCCCATGCAGGCGTGAAGCGGCACGCCCTCGGGCTGCGGCCCGATCACGCCCGGGCCGGGAAAGGCGGGCTCGGCGGCATAGGGATAGGGCTCCGGCACGGGAACCCCGGGCGCGGGGGTCGGCGACGGAGGGGTGGAGCAGGATGCCATGGATTGTTCCTCTCGCCTGGGCGTCAGGCTTGCTGGGCGGCCGTCCAATAGGGGCCGACATCGGGCAGGTGCATCGACACATTGTTGGTGCCGGTCTTCGAGATCGCGACGCCGACATAATAAATGACGTTCTGGAGCACGCCGATCAGGTCGCTGTCGTCCTTCTCGATCTTGACCGCGTCGGCGGTGTTGCTGCCGGGGGCGAACAGTTCCTGGACGTGCTCGACCACTTCGCTGGCGTCGAGCTGTTCGATCAGCTTGTTGGCCGAGGCGATCGCCTTGTTGCCGAACGCGGTCAGTCCCTGGAACGCGTCCGCGCGCGCGCCCAGCGAGACATTCTCGAAGGTCGGGCCCATCATCATCCCCGCATAGTCGCCGGTGGGGATCGGGATCTGGCGGATCGTGCGGATATATTTGTCGAGCACCCAGATCATCGAGCGGTGCAGCCCCTCGTTGAAGAACAGCTTCTGCTTCTCCGGCGGCACCAGATAGACCGTCTCGGTCATCACCAGCATGTACTGGAAGCACGCGCTGCAGAAATTGGCGATGTCGACATAATATTCGGGGTAGCTCGATGCGAGCGGACTCTCGGGCAGGTCGACCAGCACCCCGGCGTCGAGGAGCGCCTGGCCGTCCACCGCGGGCTGGATCACGTCCGCCGGCGCGGGCGGCTGTGAGGGGCGTACCTCGCTCGTCCCCGCATAGTCGGCGAACTGCGCCTGGAGCGTCAGGAACTTCACATAATGCGACTCCTCGTCCTTCGACGGGTCGTCGTCGGGACTGGGGCCGACATCGGGGATCGGCACGCCCTCGCCCTGATCGCAGATCGTGTCGATCGCAGTCGCCGCGTCCTGGACCGACCGGACCGCGACCAGCTGGGTCTGACCGGCATGGCTGTCGGCATAATCGGGATAGACCGCCGCGGCCGCCGCGCCCTGCATCGGGTCGGTCCAGGAGACCGTCGCCGGCGGCGCAGGCTTCCACGGATCGAAACCGGCGGACGGATAGAGCGTGTCGACATTGTTCGGCGAGTAGTTGTACGGCTGGATCGCGTTGCTGACCGAACCGCGCTGGAAGTCCGAATCGTCGAGGAACTGCGTGCTCAGCAGGCAGCGCAGGTACGAATAGAATTGGCCGATCGTATCCCAATTGCCGTCCTGCGGCGGCGCGTTCCACTGCTCGGGATATTCGATCTGGAGGAAGTGCCAGAGCTGTTCGAAGCTCAATTTGCCGAGCGGGATCAGCACCGCGGTCTTGCCGTCCGGTCCTGCCGGCCCCTGCGGATTGTGATAGGGCAGCCCGGTCGGATAGGCGCCCGGCGCCTTGCCGTAGAGCTGGGGCATGACGCCCATCGACCACAGGATGTTCGACGAGAGCGACATGTGGAGCATTTCCTCCACCGCCACGCTCATGATGATGCCGCCCGCCTTGTTGGCGAAGAGCTGCTCAGCGCTGATCGTCTCGCCGCTCTCGTTGTTCCGGACGAGCGAATAATAAGTGTAGAGATAGATGGGGATCGTCGCGAGTTCGATCTCGATCGCGGTCTGGAGGTCGGTCTTCAGACGCGTGAGCACCTGATCCCGCGTCCAGGTGGCGTTGAGCGTCGCCACGAATGCCTGCTCGGCGGGCGTGAGCAGCGTCACCGGATCAGGCGTGTCCATGGGAGCCCCTCTCGTCCGAATGTTTCTGGCGGGAGACAATTAAACGGACACAAACCCGCGTTAGGATGCAGGCATATTAGTACGCTATCCGGCCGGCAACAGGAAACATCTCTTATCCGATCAAATTTCGTTATGAATAGATCATTATCGATGAAATCTCTTGCCAACGCTGCCGATACAAACCTAAGTTCGCTGCAATAAAATTACGAACGCCGCGACGATCAGTCCGTGCGTTTGCTTGACTATCGCCACCTTGCGCTGCTCCTCGGGGGACGGATCAATGAGCAACCTGGCCGGCAAAGCCTATGGCATGAACGTCGTCACGCCGATGCGGCCTCGTGTGACGTGGATCAACAATTTCCTGTTCATGATGTCGCGGGCGCTTCCGGCGACGCTGTCGGGATTGTTGGGCCTGGGCTTCATTCATTTCGCGCGCTGGGTCATCATCCGCCGCGACCAATGGCCGCAGCTGGGCCAGCCGCCCGCCAAACTGGCCAACGATTACATGCTGTTCTGCAGCAACTTTAATGGCACCTGGGACCAGTATATCGACGCCTTCGCCGACGGCATTCCGGGCGGGCTCGACCTGTTCTGGTATTCCAGCACCAAATATCCCAATTCGATCCCGATCACGCCGTTCAAGAACTATATCCGCGCCAATCAGGTCGACACCAATTATTACTATAACGCGACGCCGGGCAGCGGGCAGCGCGACATCAAGCTGGCGCTCAAGCTGTCGCACGATCTCGCCGCGATCGCCGCCCAGGCGGGGGCATGGGACGATGCTGCGCTGGCCGCGGCCTATGCGCGGCTGCTGATCTCGAACCAGGGCGGGATGGGCTCGCCGGGCTATGCGCCGGTCGCGAGCTGCGACACTGCCGCCGCCGACCGCAACCGCGCCGATGCCGAATTGGGCCTATGGGCCGAAGGCGGCAGCGGCCCAATCGAGGCCGAGCGCGCGCTGCATCCGGTGTCGAAGGAAGTGGTCATCGCGTCGAGTGCGAACCAGGACGAAGGCGCCAAGGCCGCGGTCCGCGCCACGGTTGCCGCCACGCTCGGCTCGCCGCCGCATAGCGACGAAGCGCCCAAGACGGCCGAACCGCCACCCGCACCTCCCGCCGCCAAAAGCGAGGAGACGCCCAATGGCTAATATCGACGTCAGCACCTATTTCTTCACCGCCGCCGTGCCGGTGTGCGACGAAGGCATCGTCGAGCATCGCAGCCTCAAGGGCGAGAAGGGAGTCATCAAGAGCTCGCCCATCCATGTCGTGCGCGAAGTGCTGGAGACCTTGCCGACCGCGCTGCAATCGCATGCGACTGAGGAAATCGGACTCAACAGCCCCTTCTCGCGCAATCTGCGCACGCATTTCACGCGGCTGGTGATTCTCGACCAGCCCTATTTCAACGGCCGCGACCACAGCAACGCGCTGGTCGACGCGGTTCGGGGCACCAACCTGCTCGATCCCCAGCCGGTCGACCAGATCCCCTGCCCCTACATCCTCTGGACGATCGATTTCGACCTGCCCGATCCCAGCGGCGCCGGCGAGCCGCGCCGCTATTTCGAGGAGTTGTGGGGCCAGATGGAGCCCGAGCTGCGGTCGATCTTCCAATATTGCTACGGCTTCGACAAGGTCGCCGACGCGGCTGCCTTCGCAACCTATATGATCGGCTGCCAGATCGAAACGACGATGCCGTTCCATGACTATTGGTACGTGCCGCCCAAGCTCCATCCGATCTCGACCACCGGCCTCGCGCTGCTTCCGGGCGCCGGCATCCTGATGCTGCTGGCGTCGCTGGCCGCCTGCTTCCTGCGCTGGACCGGCTGGCAATGGGCCGCGGATTTCGCGAATTGGAGCGGCTGGAGCTGGATGCCCTGGGCGGGGCTAGCACTGCTGATCCTCGGCCTGATCGTCGATTATTATTGGGTGCTGTGGAAGGGCAGGCAGCCCTACCCCGCCTCCCCCGGCGCCGATCTGCGCAACGTGCTGAAGGGCCTGTATCTGCAACAGGCCTTCACTCGCTTCGCGATCGAGCAGCAGCGCCGCGATCCCGCCACCTGGGGCGCCGAATTCCGCAAGTTCCTCAACGCCACCAAACCCGCGGATCTGGACGGGCCCACCCAGCCTGCCGGCGTGATCCGCAGCAAGCTGCCGGGAGACGCGGCATGACCAACGCCGCCAACACCGCGCCGGCCGCGACGCTGCTCGATCTCGCCGATATCCAGGGCGGCATCCTGCGCACTTATGGCGACGGCTTTCCCAAGGGGCGCAATTTCTATTTGACTGTGCGCGATGCGCGGAAGGGCCGCGCCTTTGTCGAGGCGCTGCGGCCCAAGATCACCACCGCCGCGCGCTGGAAGGATCCGAACCGCGAAGAGCCGCTGCTGCGCACCCGCAATCCGCGCGTGAAGGACATTGCCCGTGCCGAGGGCGAGCCCGACTATCCCGGCCGCGTCCAGTTGCTGAAGCCCAAGGTGACGCTGAACATCGGCTTCACCTTCCTGGGGCTGCTCGCGCTCGGCGTGCCGACCCGGACGCTGCGCGGCATGCCCGACGATTTCATCGACGGGATGGAGGCGCGCGCCGCCCTGCTCGGCGACGATCCCTTCCTCGACAAGCGCGACGCGGTGTGGCGCGATTCCAAGGGCGACAAGCGGGTCCACATCCTGCTGACGCTCTATGCCCAGCAGAACCCCGACGGCACTGCCTGCACCGAGCTGCAGGCCGAGACCGACGCGATCATTGCCTTGTGCGACAAGCTGGGCGGCGGCGTGGTGCTGCTCGACGGGGTGGGGCCGCACAATGCCAAGTGGCAGGACCTGTCCGCAGTGATGCGCCAGGACGGCGACCGGTGCTGGCCGACCAACAAGGAGCATTTCGGGCTCTCGGACGGCTTTGGCGACCCGGTCTTTTCGGGCCAATTCTCGGGCGAGGCGGAGCGCGTGCGCGTCGCGGGCGGCGGCAAGCTGATGGCGGACGGCAGCTGGCAGCCGCTGGCCACCGGCGAGTTCCTGCTCGGCTATCCCGACGAGGCACAGGAGATTCCCGGCGCCGCGATGCCGATCGCGTTCAGCCGCAATGGCACCTTCATGGCCTATCGCAAACTGCACGAGGCGGTCGGCACCTTCCACGCTTATCTCGACGAGCAGGCCCAGCGCTACGCCCAGATCCACCAGGTGCCCCATGCCGAGGCAGTGGAGACGATCAAGGCCAAGATGGTCGGCCGCTGGGAAGACGGCGTGCCGCTGATGGTCGCGCCGACCTTCGCCGACTGGCAGCGCTTCAAGGCCGAGCTCGACAAGGCGCGCGCCGACAAGGACAAGGCCAAGCTGGCCGAGATCGCGCTGAAATTCACCAACTTCATCTACGCGTCCGATCCGGCGGGCGCGAAATGCCCGGTCACTTCGCATCTGCGCCGCGCCAATCCGCGCGACACGCTGGGGCCGACCTTCGCCGCCAACGGCACCTCGAAAGACGGCAGCGCGATCATCAACCGCAGGCGGATCCTGCGCCGCGGCCTACCCTACGGCCAGTATGACGCCCATGCCCCCGCCGATGACGGCGACCACGGCATCATCTTCATGGCGATCTGCACCAATCTCTTCCGCCAGTTCGAGTTCGTGCAGCAGCAATGGATGCAATACGGCCTCGATTTCAACGCGGGCAGCGACACTTGCCCGGTGATCGGCAATCATGCCGAGAAGGACGCGCCCAAGCTGGTGATCCCGGCCGACCCCGAGGCCGGGAGGTTGCCCTTCATCTGCGACCGGATCCCTCAGCTCGTCGAGCCGCGCGGCGGGGATTATTTCTTCCTCCCCAGCATGACCGCGCTGCGGATGATCGCGATGGGTATCATCGACCCTACCTGATCGAAATGTCCGCATTCCGGCACCCCGTCGACACGCCAGCGGTCGCCGGCCGGGCCCCGCATACCGGCTTGGTCGCCGATCGAAGCGAAGCGATCCGCTGTCGGGTAAAGGTTGGCATCCGATCGTCGCAGTGGTCGACATGCGCGCGAAAGATGCGCGGACGACCGCAGCCTCTAAGGATCGCCGCATTGCCGGCGAGCGGGGTGGCATGGTCGCCCCGCTTCACTGAAGTTCTAACGATCGATCATTCAATCGGCGCACCGCCGTCGACAGTGACACCGGACAGAATCACCGGCGAATTGCCTGGCGTGATCTACGGCGCCAGCAGATTGCCTTCCTGGAAAGAGTCTTCGGGCACGTCTTCCTTGGGAATATAGCGCGTCACCCATGCCGGCTTGCCCGCGAGCGAAAGCTCGATGTCCGGCACTCCGATGGGATCGCTGCCCGTTTCAACCCAACCGGCTCCGAAGCATCGCCCGCAAATCGCGCGTTTGCAGCGGAAGCTGACCAGATCGATCTCGCTGTTCCATTCGCCATGTCCGCGACAAATGGGACACTCCGCATCGAGAGACCCATTTCTCGGCTTGAGCGGAATGATGTCGAACGCATGCGGGGCGTCCGGTCCGGATGGATGGACGATGTTGCTCGCGTGCGCCATGGCTCGCTCAACGTACGGCGCAGCAGCGAGGTCCCACCCCGACGCTATCCCCGTTCAGATCGGCGCCAGACTTTTGCCGGCCAGTCGTGCCCAAGATGCGTGAGCCCTGCACGGAAACTACGCCTCCGAGGCAGAAAGGATTGCCGGCAATAACGCGAAAACCCCACGCACGCGCGGCTAAGATTCGTTGCGAATCCGTTTCAATCTGTCTCATTCGCTATGGACTCGAAGTCATCGGCGAGTAACCTCGGGTCGTTACGCTTTAAATCAACATCGAGTCGTGCAGGGATTAGTGCCATCTTTGTTATAAGACGGCGCTTATCGCCAGCGTTGTGAGAAAATACTAGAATTTTCAAGGACGTGCTTGCCACATTGCAGCACGCCGAAGTCATCCACAATGCCCATTTGTATTTCTATCTTTCAATTGCTGCGCTGCGATAAGGGGATACCGACATGCCTACCTATACCGGCAATAACGGCAACAACACGATCAACGGCTCCAACGGCAACGATATCATCTACGGCCTTGGCGGGAACGACAATCTCTTTGGCCGCGGCGGAAACGACACCATCTATGGTGGCGCCGGTAACGACCATATCGAAGGCAATGACGGCAATGACACGCTGAACGGTGAAGATGGCAATGACGACATCTTCGGCGGCGCGGGAAACGACACGATCAGCGGCGGCGCGGGCACCGACACGCTGTATGGCGACTCTAACGATGACACGCTGAGCGGCGGAACCGGCAATGACGAATTGCACGGCGGCACCGGCAACGACACGCTGTACGGCGACGACGGCAACGACGTCCTGAACGGCGGCACCGGCTTCGACACGCTCTATGGCGGCAATGGCGTGGACACGCTCGACGGCGGTGCCGACGACGATCAGCTCTCGGGCGGGGCGGGCAACGACGTGCTCATCGGCGGCGACGGCAACGACCAGCTCGACGGCGGCGACAATGACGACCAGCTCTCTGGCGGCAACGGCAATGACGTCCTGAGCGGCGGCAACGGCAACGACCGGCTGACCGGCGGTGCCGGGCTCGATTATATCGATGGCGGCGCGGGCACCGATACCGCGGTCTATTCGGGATCGCTCGCCGACTATACGATCTATCGCCTCGGCCCGATCACCGGCATGGTCCATAATGGTGCCGGCGGCCCGGGATCGGGTGCGGACGGTGCCGACCTGCTGGTCTCGGTCGAGCGGCTGCAATTCGCCGACGTCACGATCGACCTCACCGGCAACAACGCGCCGATCGCGTCCAACGACGCCGTCGCGCTCAGCGAGGATGCGGGCAGCTACAATAGCGGCACCGCGAGCGTGCTCGACAATGATTTCGACTTCGACGGCGACACCCTCACCGTCACCCCGGGCGTGTTCAACGGCACCTATGGCACGCTGACGCTCAACGCCAACGGCACCTATAATTACGTGCTCAACGCCAATGCGCAGGCGCTCGCCCAAGGCCAGGTCGCGCAGGACAGCTTCACTTATACCGCGTCGGACGGCAGCGCCTCGGACACCGCCAACCTCGTCTTCACGATCACCGGTAACAACGACGCCCCCGTCGCGCATCCGGACACCGCGACGACCACCGAGAATGCCGCGGTGCTGATCAACGTCCGCGCCAACGACACCGATGTCGACAATGGCGCGGTGCTCACCGTCACCTCGGCCTCGGCACCCGCCGGCCAGGGCAGCGCGACGGCGGTGTCCAACCAGGTCCGCTTCGATCCAGGCAGCGACTTCAACCACCTTGGCGCCGGCGAGACCGCGACCGTCACGGTCAACTACACGATCGCCGACCAGTTCGGCGCGACTTCGGCCTCGACCGCGACGGTCACCGTCACCGGCACCAATGACGGCCCGGTGATCGACGCCGGCGGGACCGACGCCGAGGGCGAGGTCCACGAACTGTTCGATGGCGATCCGGCCGAGAACGCCTTCACGCATGAGGATAGCGGCGAGATCGCGTTCAGCGACGCAGATCTCAGCGACACGCATAGCGCCAGCTTCGTGCCGCAGGACAGCGGCTATGTGGGCACCTTCACGCTCGATCCGGTCAACCAGGCCGGCGACACGGTCGGCTGGCATTTCGCCGTCGACGACAGCGCGATCGACTTCCTGGCCGAAGGCGAGACGCTGACCCAGGTCTACACGGTCACGGTGAATGACGGCCATGGCGGCACCGCGACGCAGGACGTCACCGTCACCATCACCGGCGAGAACGATGCGCCGGCGATCGACGCGGGCGAGACCGATGCCCAGGGCGAGATCCACGAATTGTTCGACGGTGACCCGAGCGAGAATGCCTTCACCCACGAGGACAGCGGCGACATCGCCTTCGACGATCCCGATCTCAGCGACACCCACAGCGCGAGCTTCGTGCCCGAAGGCAGCGGCTATCTCGGCACCTTCAGCCTCGATCCGGTCAATCAGGCCGGCGACACCGTCGGCTGGAACTTCGCCGTCGACGACAGTGCCATCGACTTCCTCGCCGAGGGCGAGACGCGCACCCAGACCTATGCCGTCACCGTCGACGACGGCCATGGCGGCACCGCGACGCAGGACGTCACGGTGACGATCACCGGCGAGAATGACGGGCCCGTGATCGACGCCGGCGGAACCGACGCCGGCGGCGAGATCCACGAGCTGTTCGACGGCGATCCCAGCGAGAACGCCTTCACTCATGAGGATAGCGGCGACATCGCGTTCGCCGACGCTGACCTAAGCGACACCCATAGCGCCAGCTTCGTGCCCGAAGGCGCCGGCTATCTCGGCACCTTCAGCCTCGATCCGGTCAACCAGGCCGGCGACACCGTCGGCTGGAACTTCGCGGTCGAGGACAGCGCCATCGACTTCCTCGCCGAGGGCGAGACGCGCACCCAGACCTATGCCGTCACCGTCGACGACGGCCATGGCGGTACCGCGACTCAGGATGTCACCGTCACGATCACCGGCGAGAACGATGCGCCGGTGATCGACACGAGCGAGACCGATGCCGAAGGCGAGATCCACGAACTGTTCAACGGCGACCCCGCCGAGAATGCCTTCACCCATGAGGACAGCGGCGACATTGCGTTCGACGACGCCGACCTCAGCGACACCCACAGCGCCAGCTTCGCCCCGCAGGACAGCGGCTATCTCGGGACCTTCACGCTCGACCCTGTCAACCAGGCCGGCGACACCGTCGGCTGGCACTTCGCAGTCGAGGACAGCGCGATCGACTTCCTAGACGAGGGCGAGACGCTGACCCAGGTCTATACCGTCACGGTCGACGACGGCCATGGCGGTACCGCGACGCAGGACGTCACGATCACGATCACCGGCGAGGCCGACAACCTGCCGCCCGACGCAGTCGACGACAGCTATACCATCCCGGGCAACGTCACGCTCACCGTCGACGCCAATGACGGCGTGCTCGCCAACGACAGCGACGATAATGGCGTCGGCACCGGCCCGGGCGAGGCCTCGGTCACGGCGTTCGACGCGACTTCGGCCAATGGCGGCGTGGTGACCGTCAACCCCGACGGCTCGTTCAGCTACGAGCCCCCCGCCGGGTTCAGCGGCGCCGACAGCTTCACCTACACGCTCACCGATGCCGACGGCGAAAGCGACACCGCGACGGTGACGATCAATGTCGGCGCCAACGCCGTGTGGTTCATCGACAATGCCGCGGCGGACAGCGCCAATCTCGGCACCCAGGCCGACCCGTTCACGTCGCTCGCCGCGTTCAACGCGGCGCAGGGCACCGCCGACGGTCCCGCCGTCGGCGACACCATCTATCTGCGCGAAGGCCTGGGCACCTATGCCGAAGCCGACGGCGTCAACCTGCTCGACGGCCAGACGCTGATCGGCGGCGGGCAGGACCTGGTGATCGGCGCCGAGACGATCGAGCAGGGCACCGGCCGCCCGACGATCGTCACCACCGGCGGCACCAATAACGGCGTCGACCTCGCCCAGAACAACCATGTCGCGGGCTTCGACATCGGCGATACCACCGGCGCCGGCCTTGCCGACAGCGGCGGCACCGTCGGCAGCCTCAGCGTCAGCGACGTTGGCAAGTCCGGCGCCGGCCAGATCGTCGATATCGACCAAGGCGGCACGCTGAACGTCACCCTCAACAGCGCGGCGTCGACCGCCTCGACCGGCGGCGCGATCGACCTCGCCGGCGTGGGCGGCAGCTTCACCGTGACCGGCGCGACGACGATCATCGGCGCGCATAGCGGCGGTGGCATCGACATCACCGGATCGTCGCTCAGCGCGACCTTCGCCGGCGGCGGCACCGTCGCGACCGCGACCACAACGGCAGTCAATTTCGTCGGCAACAGCGGCGCGCTCGCGCTCGGCGCCGGGTTCGACATCGCCACCACCACCGGCACCGGGCTCAACGCCAGCGGTGGCGGCACCGTCACTGCGACCGGCGCGGGCAACGACGTCAGCGCGGCGGGCGGCGTCGCGATCAGCGTCATCGGCACGGCGATAGGCGCGGACGACCTCACCTTCGACAGCGTCTCGGCCAATGGCGGGTCCTACGGCATCCGTCTCAACGGCACCGGCGCCGATGGCGGGCTGCACGTCACCGGGCTCGGCACCACCGACGGCTCGGGCGGCACCATCCAGAATATCGGTATCCGCGGGATCGAAGCGATCAACACCGCCGAACTCGAACTGGGCAATCTGGCGCTGACCAATGCCAATACGGTCAACGGCAGTTCGAGCGATCTCGACCTCAGCGCCTCCAACGCCGCGATCTATCTGCGCGGCGTCGCCGGCGCGGCGCTGGACAATGTCGACATCAACGGCGCCGCCGACACCGGCATTGTCGGCATCAACGTCGCCGATTTTACGATGGACGCGAGCTCGATTACCCAGGCGGGCAACGCGCCCGACGAAAGCGGGATCGAGTTCATCAACCTGTCGGGCAATTCTTCGATCTCGAACAGCGAGATCTCGTTCTCGGAGACCAACAGCCTCGACGTGGTCAATACCGACGTGAACCTCAACCTGGTCCTCGACAACGTCACCTTCCGCGACAGCCAGACGACGGAGACCGGTGGCCCGGCCAACCCCAATGGCGAGGGCGGCTTCCAGTTCCGCAGCTTCAGCACTGCGGCGGGCGCGCCGGTTACCAACATCCACATCGTCGACAGCGACTTCGTCCGGCTCAGCACTCAGGCGATCCAGGTCATCGGCAACGACGACAGCGTGCTAAGCGTCGACATCCTCAACAACCAGATCGACAGTCAGGCCGATATCGGCGTCGGCATCGACCTTAATGCCGGCGGCACGTCGCAATTCGCGTTCAACGTCCTCGACAATGTCATCCAGAGCCGCGGCGGCAACGCCGTCAACGTCACCAGCTTTGGCGGCGCCGATCTCGAGGGGCGGATCAACGACAACGCGATCACCGCAAACGGCATCGGCTCGGGCATCCGCATCCTTACCCAGGACACCGGCACTACTGCGATTGTCGAGGCGCGCGACAATCAAATCGTGATGGGCGCGGGCAATGGCAGCTCGGCGGTCGACGTCCAGGCGCGGTTCGGCGATGCCCGGCTCGACCTCACGCTCGACAACAACACGCTCGACTCGGACCCGAATGCGATCGCCGACATCAACATCGCAGCCGGTTCCTCGTCCGCGGGCGAGACCGCCAGTGTCTATGCCAACATCATCAACAACGACGTGCTCGCCGGCGGCCCGACCAATTTGCTGCGGCTGCGCACTGCGGATCTCAACACCACCTCCGATCCGCGAATCTTCCTCCAGGGCTTTGTCGAGGGCGGCCCTGGCCTCGACGACGACGCGGTCGCGACGTGGAATGCCAACGGAAACACCCCCGTCGCCACGCCGGCGAACATCGCCGTGAGCCAGACCGCCGGCGCTACCGCGCCGAGCGCGGGAACTGCCCTGGTACCGGACAACCCGGCGCCGTCGGGGTTCGCAGCATTCGACTCCGACGACCACCTGCTGCTGTTCCTCGACCAGCCCGCGCGCATCGCCTTCACGGACAGTTTCGTCGCGACCGGCGATGCGTCGTTCAGCTGGAGTGACCCCGTCAGCGACGTGGCGCACTACCATTATCAAGAGGCGCTATTCTGAAGGCGCCGGAGGCCGTCTCTCAGCTGTCCCGAGCGCAGCGGCACATGCCGCGATCGCTCGGGAGAAGCCTCGGGTCGTTCAGCCCTGCGCGGTGAAATGCGCGCTGAGGTCGAAGCGGTCGCCGTCGAACGTGGTTCGGACATAGGTGATCGCTTCGGCCTCGCGCCACGTCCAGCGCTCGAGCACGAGGCACGGCCGGCCTGCCTCCAGCTCGAGCGCGTCGGCCATATCGCCCGCGGGCGCTGCGGTGATGCGGTGCTCGGCCTCGGTCCATGGCACGTGCGCGAGCAGCCAGCTTCCCGGCGGCGTCGCGGCGAAGTCGGCAGCGCGCGCTTCAGGCACCGCGGCGAGGTTGATCAACCGCGCCTCCACCGCGAAGGGCCGCTGGTCGGCGAGATGCACGCAGCGAAGCGACAGCACTTCGCGGCCTACGGGCAATCGCAGCGACAGGGCTTCCGAATCGCCCGCGGAGTGCGCGCTGCGCTCCACCAGCTGCAGCGCATAGGCGTGCCCGCGCTTTTCGATCTCCTCGCGGATATCGGGAATCTGCAGCGCCGCCATGTGGATCCGCGGCCGCGTCACGAACGAGCCGCGCCGCCGCTGGCGCGCGATCAGCCCCGCGCTCGCCAGCGCCGACAGCGCCTTGTTCACCGTCATCCGCGAGCAGCCATATTCGGCCATCAGCTCGTGCTCGAACGGGATGCGGTCCCCCGGGCGCAGCGCCCCCGACATGATCCGCCCCTCGATCGCGCTGCGGATGGCCTGGTAGAGCGGACGCATCTCGCTCACGCGATCCCGAGCCCCGCCAGCGCCACACCATAGCGCCGCACGACCGCTTCACGCGCGACATGCCGCCCGCCCCGCACCCATTGCCGCCCGCCGCTCCACACCCCGTCTATCATCCCGCCGCCATTGGCGAAGACGAAGGCGTCGAGCAATGCGTCGCCGCTGCGCCCCGCCAGATTGGGGTGCGCGAGGTCGAGCGTCACGAAATCGGCGCGCGCACCCGCCGCAAGCCCGCTTTCGCCAGCGCCCAGTGCCAGCGCCCCGCCGCGCCGCGCCGCATCGAACAGCGCCCGTCCGGTCGACGGACAGTCCGCACTCGCGAGCAGATTGCGCCCGTGACGCGCCAGCCGCTGCGAATATTCGAGGCTGCGCAGCTCCTGCGCCAACTCGATCAGCACGTTTGAATCCGATCCCACCCCGAAGCGTCCGCCCGCGGCGAGCAACTCGGCTGCAGGGAAGATACCGTCGCCCAGATTGGCTTCGGTGATAGGGCATAGTCCGACCACGGCGCCGCTTCGCCTGATGGCGTCGAGCTCCGTCGGCGTGACGTGCGTCGCATGGACGAGGCACCAGCGCGCATCGACCGGCGCATTGGCGAGCAGCCACTCGACCGGCCGCGCGCCGCTGTGGCGCAGACAATCGGTCACTTCGCCGATCTGTTCGGCGACATGGATATGCACCGGGCCGCCGCCGACCGCGAGCGCGGCATAGAGCCCCTCGGCGGTGACCGCGCGCAGGCTGTGCGGCGCGACGCCGACCTGGGCATCGGCCAGCCCCGACACCGCCGCGCGCGATGCCTCGACCAGCCGCGCATAGCCGTCGGCATCGTGGACGAAGCGCCGTTGCTCCGGCTTCGGCGCCGCTCCGCCGAACCCCGAGGTCATGTACAGCACGGGCAGCAGGGTCAGCGCGATCCCGGTCTCCGCCGCCGCGGCGGCAAGCCGGGCGCCCATCTCCGCCGGATTGGCGAACGGCGTGCCGTCGCGATCGTGGTGGACGTAATGGAACTCGCCGACCCGCACGAACCCCGCCTCGAGCATCTCGACAAAGGCGAGTGCGGCAATCGCCTCGAGTTCGTCGGGCCCGATCGCATTGGCGAAGCGGTACATCAGGTCGCGCCACGTCCAGAAGCTGTCCGTACTCGGCCCGCGCCGCTCGGCCATCCCCGCCATGCCGCGCTGGAAGGCGTGGCTGTGCAGATTGGCGATGCCCGGCAGCGCGACGCGGTGGCGTTCGTCGCCCGCTTCGGGCTCGGCATCGGGCGTCACCGCAATGATCCGCCCGCCCTCGGCGGTCACGCGAACCCGGTCGGCCCACCCGTCCGCCAGCAACGCCGTCTCGAACCACCAGCCCTGCATCGCGA
Organism: Sphingomonas sp. FW306-1B-B10E; assembly: GCF_058782005.1. Classification (NCBI taxonomy): domain Bacteria; kingdom Pseudomonadati; phylum Pseudomonadota; class Alphaproteobacteria; order Sphingomonadales; family Sphingomonadaceae; genus Sphingomonas; species Sphingomonas sp. FW306-1B-B10E. The sequence continues at coordinate 5,330 of NZ_JBYSXG010000046.1, read as the reverse complement.
CCTCCCGCACCGTCCCGCCGACAAATGTATAGACATTTTATCCGGCATCCTAGAGGATCGATCGCGGTCGCGAGGAGGACATGTGCGCGTCGAGCAGCTATGGAGCAACGCCAGACTGGCCACGCTGCGCGGCGACCTGCCCGGGCTCGGCGTGGTCGAGGACGGCCTGCTCGCCACACGCGATGATCGTATCGTTTACGCTGGTCCGCGCGCCGACGCCCCGGCGTTCGAGGCCGAAATCACCCACGATTGCGCCGGCCGCTGGATCACGCCCGGGCTGATCGACTGCCACACGCATCTCGTCCACGCCGGCAACCGCGCGCACGAATTCCAGCTGCGGCTCGAAGGCGCGAGCTACGAACAAATCGCCCGCGCCGGCGGCGGTATCGTCTCGACGATGCAGGCGACCCGCGCCGCGAGCCGGGAGCAGCTCGTTGCCGAGGCCCTGCCCCGCCTCGACGCGATGCTGGCCGAGGGCGTGACCACCATCGAGATCAAGTCGGGCTACGGCCTGTCGCAGACCGACGAGTTCAAGATGCTCGAAGCCGCGCGCGCGCTCGGCGAAGCGCGCGCCGTCAACGTCGCGACCACCTTTCTCGGCGCGCATGCCCTGCCGCCCGAATTCGCCGGCGACGCCGACGGCTATGTCGCCCAGGTCTGCGAGCGCATGATCCCCGCCCTTGCCGGCCGCGCCGATGCGGTCGACGCGTTCTGCGAGGGCATCGGCTTCAGCGCGGCACAGGTCCGCCGCGTGTTCGAAGCCGCCGCCGCGCGCGGCCTGCCGGTCAAGCTGCATGCCGAGCAGCTCTCGAACTTGCAGGGCGCCGCGCTTGCCGCCGAGTTCTGCGCGCTCTCCGCCGATCATCTCGAGCATCTCGACCAGCCCGGCGTCGAGGCGATGGCCAAGTCCGGCACCGTTGCCGTCCTCCTCCCCGGTGCCTTCTATTTCACCCGCGAGACCCGCTCCCCGCCGATCGACGCACTCCGCGCAGCCGGCGTCCCGATCGCGGTGGCGACCGACTGCAACCCCGGAACTTCGCCGCTCACCTCGCCGCTGCTCGCGATGAACATGGCCGCGACTCTGTTCCGCCTCACCGTCGACGAGTGCATCGCCGGCATGACCCGCGAGGCCGCCCGCGCGCTCGGCCGGCTCGACCAGGTCGGCACGCTCGAAGCCGGCAAGCGCGCCGACCTGGCGATTTGGGACATCACCGAGCCCGCCGAGCTCGTCTACCGTATCGGCTTCAACCCGCTCCACGCCCGCATTTTCGGAGGCCAGTCATGATCACGCTCGAACCCGGCGCCGTGCCGCTCGAGCAATGGCGCGCGATCTATCGCGGCGCCGGGACGCGGCTTGACTCCGCCTGCCGGCCCGCGGTCCAGCGCGCCGCCGACACGATCGCCCGGATCGCCGCCGGCGATGCCGCGGTCTACGGCGTCAACACCGGTTTCGGCCTGCTCGCCAGCATCCGCATCGAGCCCGGCGATCTCGACACGCTCCAGCGCAACCTCGTTTTGTCGCACGCCGCTGGGGTCGGCGAGCCGATGCCGCGGCCGGTTCTCCGCCTGATGATGGCGCTCAAGCTCGCCAGCCTCGGCCGCGGCGCCTCGGGGGTGCGGCTCGCGACGCTCGAACTGCTCGAAGCCATGCTCGCCGGCGACTTGCTGCCGGTGGTGCCGGCGCAAGGCTCGGTCGGCGCCTCGGGTGACCTCGCCCCGCTCGCGCACATGACCGCGGCGATGATCGGAGTCGGCGAGATCGACACCCCCGCCGGCCGCCGCCCCGCCGAAGCGGCGTTGCGCGACGCCGGGCTCGCGCCGCTCACCCTCGGTCCCAAGGAAGGGCTGGCGCTGCTCAACGGCACCCAATTCTCGACCGCTTTTGCGCTGGCCGGACTGTTCGAAGCCGAAGCGCTCCACACCGCCGCGCTCGTCGCCGGCGCGCTCTCCACCGAGGCCGCCAAAGGCTCCGACACGCCGTTCGACCCGCGCATCCACAAGTTGCGCGGTCATCGCGGGCAGCAGGAAGTCGCCGCGATGCTCCGCGCGATGATGCTCGGCTCGCCGCTCCGCGCCTCGCACCGGGACGACGACAAGCGCGTCCAGGACCCCTATTGCCTGCGCTGCCAGCCCCAGGTGATGGGCGCCGCGCTCGATCTGCTCCGCCAGGCCGCCGCCACGCTCGCCACCGAGGCCAACAGCGTCTCGGACAACCCGCTCGTCTTCCCCGACACCGGCGAGGTCCTGTCCGGCGGCAACTTCCACGCCGAGCCCGTCGCCTTCGCCGCCGACATGATCGCCATGGCGCTGTGCGAGATCGGCTCGCTGTCCGAGCGCCGGCTGGCGATGCTGGTCGATCCGGCGCTCTCGGGCCTGCCCGCCTTCCTGACGCCGCGGCCGGGGCTCAATTCGGGCTTCATGATCCCGCAGGTGACCGCCGCCGCATTGGTTTCCGAGAACAAGCAGCGGGCTTTCCCGGCCAGCGTCGATTCGATTCCGACCTCGGCCAACCAGGAGGACCATGTCTCGATGGCGGCGCACGGCGCCCGTCGGCTGATGGCGATGGCGGAGAACACGGCCAACGTCGTCGGCATCGAACTGCTCGCCGCCGCGCAGGGCTACGACTTCCACGCGCCGCTCCGCAGCAGCGACGCGATCCATGCGGTGCATGACGCGGTCCGCACCGCCGTCCCGCCGCTCGAGCATGATCGCTATTTCCACCCCGACATCGCCGCCGCGGCGCAGATCGTCCGCTCGAGCCGCCTTCAAGAGATCGCCGACGCCCATGCCATCCCAGTGCCATCGGTGACGCATGGCTGAGCCCGACTGGCTGATCGTCCGCCGCGGCGCCACGCCTTTGGTGCTCGGCATGCCGCACACTGGCACGCACATCCCCGACGAGTTGCTCCCGCGCTACGTCTCGCCGTGGCGCGCGCGCAAGGACGCCGACTGGTGGATCGACCGCCTCTACGAGTTCGCCGAAGAAATGGACGCGACGATCGTCCGCACCACGCTTTCGAGAAGCGTCATCGACGTCAATCGCGATCCATCCGGCGCCTCGCTCTACCCGGGCCAGACCACCACTGCGCTTTGCCCCACCACCACCTTTGACGGCGAGCCGCTCTACCTTCCCGGCGCAGAGCCCGACGATGCCGAGATCGCCGAGCGCCGCGACCGCTGGCTGGTCCCCTACCACGCCGCGCTGACCGAGGAACTCGCCCGCCTCCGCGATGCGCAGGGCACGGTCGTCCTCTACGACTGCCACTCGATCCGCAGCCATATGCCGCGGCTGTTCGACGGCGAGCTTCCCCAGTTCAACATCGGCACCAACCACGGCGTCACCTGCGACCCTGCGCTCGCAGCCGCGGTCGAACGTGCCTGCGCCGCCACCGGGCGCTCGCTGGTGGTCAACGGCCGCTTCCGCGGCGGCTACACCACCCGTCACCACGGCCGCCCGGACATCCATATCCACGCGATCCAGATGGAGCTCGCCTGCCGCGGCTATCTCGACGAGCCCGACGCGCCCGACGAGAGCAATTGGCCGACGCCCTGGGATCCCGACCGCGCCGCGCCGCTCGCCGCCGAGCTGCGCGACATCCTCACCGCCTGCCTCGACTGGACCCGCTCATGACCAATCGCCGCGACAATAGCCGCAGCATCCGTGCGCCCCGCGGCAGCGAGATCAGCGCCAAGAGCTGGCTCACCGAAGCGCCGCTGCGCATGCTGATGAATAATCTCGATCCCGAGGTCGCCGAAAAGCCCGAAGAGCTGATCGTCTATGGCGGCATCGGCCGCGCCGCGCGCGACTGGGAGAGCTATGACGCGATCGTCGCCAGCCTACGCCGGCTCGAGGACGACCAGACCCTGCTCATCCAGTCGGGCAAGCCGGTCGGCATCTTCCGCACCCATGCCGATGCGCCGCGCGTCCTGCTCGCCAATTCCAACCTCGTGCCGCACTGGGCGAACTGGGAGCATTTCAACGAGTTGGATCGCAAGGGCCTAATGATGTACGGCCAGATGACCGCGGGCAGCTGGATCTATATCGGCAGCCAGGGGATCGTGCAGGGCACCTACGAGACCTTCGCCGAGATGGGCCGCCAGCATTATGGCGGCAGCCTCGCCGGCCGCTGGATCCTCACCGCCGGGCTCGGCGGGATGGGCGGTGCCCAGCCGCTCGCCGCGACCATGGCCGGCGCCTCGTGCATCGCGGTCGAGTGCCAGCCCTCGCGGATCGAGATGCGGCTGCGCACCGGCTATCTCGACCACCAGGCGGGCACGATCGACGAAGCGCTCGCGATCGTCGCGGCGGCGCACGACGCCGGCAAGCCGACGTCGGTCGGCCTGCTCGGCAACGCCGCCGAAATCTATCCCGAGATGGTCCGCCGCGGCATCCGCCCCGACGCGGTCACCGACCAGACCTCGGCGCACGACCCGCGCAACGGCTATCTGCCGCTCGGCTGGACCCTCGACCAATGGGAGCGCGCCCGCGCTGACGATCCAGACGCGCTCGACAGGGCCGCGCGCGCCTCGATGGCGGTGCATGTCCGCGCCATGCTCGACTTCCACGCGCAGGGCGTGCCCACCGTCGACTATGGCAACAACATCCGCCAGATGGCCTTCGAAGAGGGCGTTACCGACGCCTTCGCCTTCCCCGGCTTCGTCCCAGCCTATATCCGCCCGCTCTTCTGCCGCGGGATCGGCCCGTTCCGCTGGGCGGCGCTGTCGGGCGATCCCGAGGACATCCGCAGGACCGATGCCAAGGTTAAGCAACTGCTTCCCGACAATGCGCATCTCCACAACTGGCTCGATATGGCGGCCGAGCGGATCCGCTTCCAGGGCCTGCCGGCGCGGATCTGCTGGGTCGGGCTCGGCGACCGTCACCGGCTCGGCCTGGCGTTCAACGAAATGGTCGCAAGCGGCGAACTCAAGGCGCCGATCGTCATCGGCCGCGACCATCTCGACAGCGGCTCGGTCGCCTCGCCCAACCGCGAGACCGAGAAGATGCAGGACGGCTCCGACGCTGTCTCCGACTGGCCGCTGCTCAACGCACTCCTTAACACCGCCAGCGGCGCGACCTGGGTGTCGCTGCATCATGGCGGCGGCGTCGGCATGGGCTTCTCGCAGCATTCCGGGATGGTGATCGTCTGCGACGGCAGCGCCGACGCCGCGCGCCGGATCGAGCGCGTGCTTTGGAACGACCCCGCCACCGGGGTGATGCGCCACGCTGATGCCGGCTATGCCATCGCGCTCGATTGCGCCCGCGAGCAGGGATTGGATCTGCCGGGGATCCTGCGCTGATCCCCCTCCCTGAAAGGGAGGGGCTAGGGGTG
>NZ_JBYSXG010000045.1:0-38444 GCF_058782005.1 Sphingomonas sp. FW306-1B-B10E | reverse complement strand
GCGTGAGCCGCGTGAGCCGCCCCGTCGCTCCCTCCCCTAACCCCTCCCGCAAGCGAGAGGGGAACAGGCTTGCGTCCTGCTACTGGCACACTCTATCCCCGCCGCATGCGCTTCGAAGGCACCCAAAGCTATGTCGCGACGGAGGACCTCAAGGTCGCCGTCAACGCGGCCGTCACTCTCCGCCGCCCATTGCTCGTCAAGGGCGAGCCCGGCACCGGCAAGACCGTCCTCGCTTATGAGATCGCCAAGGCGGTCGGCGCGCCGCTGATCGAGTGGAACGTCAAGTCGACCACCAAGGCGCAGCAGGGCCTCTACGAATATGACGCGGTCGCCCGGCTGCGCGACGGCCAGCTCGGCGACGAACGCGTCCACGACATCGCCAACTACATCCGCCGCGGCAAATTGTGGGAGGCGTTCACCGCGCCCAAGCTGCCGGTGCTGCTGATCGACGAGATCGACAAGGCCGATATCGAATTCCCCAACGACCTCCTCCAGGAGCTCGATCGCATGGAATTCCATGTCTACGAGACCAAGGAGACCGTCCGCGCCGCCGAGCGCCCGATCGTGGTGATCACCTCGAACAACGAGAAGGAATTGCCCGACGCGTTCCTGCGCCGCTGCTTCTTCCACTATATCAAGTTTCCCGACCGCGAGACGATGCAGGCGATCATCGACGTCCATTTCCCCGGCATCCAGAAGCTCCTGGTCAGCAAGGCGATGGACCTGTTCTACGAGGTCCGCGAAGTGCCGGGGCTCAAGAAGAAGCCGAGCACGTCCGAGCTGCTCGACTGGCTGAAACTGCTCCTCCACGAGGAGATGCCGCTCGACGTGCTCCAGTCGAAGGATCCGAGCAAGGCGATCCCGCCGCTCCACGGCGCGCTGCTCAAGAACGAGCAGGACGTGGTGCTGTTCGAGCGGCTCGCCTTCATGAGCCGGCGGCAGAGCAAGTGAGCCGCTATACCGGCCGTTGCGCCTGCGGTGCGGTCACCGCGACGATTTCGGGCGGGGCGGTGGCCGTGCGGCAATGCTGGTGCCGCCAGTGTCAGCGCATCGCCGCGGGCTCGCCGACCACCAATGCGATGTTCGCGACCCATGATGTCGCCATTACGGGCGAGTTGACGGCGACCTCCTATGTCGCTGCGAGCGGCAATACGCTCACCCAGCGCTTCTGCGGCAAATGCGGGACGCAGGTGATGGGCGAATCCTCTGCGCGGCCGCAGTTCCGCACGCTGCGCTTGGGCTTTCTCGACGCGCCCAACGACCTTGCCCCGCAAGTCGCGATCTGGACCGAGGACGCGCCCGCCTGGGCAGTGATCGATCCGAAGCTCGAGACGTTCCCACGCCAGCCGCCGCCCCCGCCGAGCATATCGGCTCCGAAACAGAGTTAACGCTTTTTTAACCAGTTCGCGATACTCGGCGCTCGGGGGGGTGCTTTACGGTGCCCTTGTATGCGTTGCTTTGCGTTCTCGATCGCACTCGCCGCCGCCACGCTCGCGGCCCTTCCCGCGCAGGCGCAGTCGCTTCTAGAATATGTCGGCCAATGCGTGCCCTTCGCCCGTCAGGCGTCGGGCATCCAGATCTATGGCGACGCTTGGACCTGGTGGGACCAGGCCGAGGGCCGCTACCAGCGGGGCCACAAGCCGCGTGTCGGCGCGGTACTCGCTTTCTCGAAGAGCGCGCGGCTCCAGCTCGGTCATGTCGCGGTGGTCAGCCGCATCGTCGACAAGCGCGTGCTGATGGTCACCCACGCCAATTGGTCGCGGCTCAACGGCAAGCGCGGCCATGCCGAGCAGGACGTCACCTTGTTCGACGTCTCGCCGCGCGGCGACTGGAGCCTGGTCAAGGTCTGGTACCGCGACACCAACGGCCTGGGCAGCTCGATCTACCCCGCGCACGGCTTCATCTACGGCACCCCCGATCCCTCCGCCGGGACGGGCGTGCGCCCTGCCCGCCCCGCCGCCGAACTGAGCAGCCGCCAGCCCGATTATGTCGGCTCGCTGATCGACGCCTATGCACGCTGACTTGTGCGGCCCGCGCGGCTGACGCAGGATAAGCGAATGCAGGGGGGAAGCGTCGACAGGCGAGTTTGGGGGCTGCTCGGCGCAATCGTGCTGCTCGGCCTGGCGCTGCGCATCGCCGGCGCGCAGGGCGGCTTGTGGCTCGACGAGGCGTGGTCGGCGAAGCAGGCGCACGATGCGGGCACGCCGTTGGGGGTGTTCCTCAACATCAACCACGACAACAACCACCATCTCAATTCGCTGTGGCTCCAGTTCGTCGGCTTCGATGCGCCGCCCTTGCTGGCGCGTGCATTGTCGATTGCGACGGGCACTGCCGCGATCCTCGTCGCCGCGATGATCGGCGCGCGCCGGAGCGTTGCGCTGGGCCTGGTCACTGCCCTGGTCTTCGCGATTTCGCCCGCGCTCGTCACGCTTGGCTCCGAAGCACGCGGCTATGCACCGATGTCGTTGGCGCTGCTCGCCGCGATCCTCCTGGTCGACCGCTGGCTGGCCGGCGAGGCCGAACGCAGCCCGGCAACCGCGCTCGCGATCGCCTTCTTCCTCGGCGCCTTTTCGCAGCTGATCGTGTTCTTCGGCTTTTGCGCGCTGGCGGGCTGGGTATTCTTCGCGCTGTGGAAGCGCGACGGGTGGAAGATGGCGATGATCGCCACCTTCAAGCTGTTTCTGCCGTCGCTGTTGGCCTTATCGCTGGTCGTGGCGATCATCCTCGGCGCCGCAGCCGCGCATAGCGGCTTCAAGTTCGGACGCTACGACCCTTACAGCACGATGGAATTGCTCCACGGCGTCTCGGAGCTCGTGCAATACACGCTCGGCCTGCCGGTAGTCAGCCTCTGGTGGTTCGTGGCGATCCCCGCGATCGTCGTGCTCGCGCCGTCCGCCGGGGTTTCGCGCATTGCCTTCCACCGGCTGGCGATCCTCGCCTTCCCGCTGGGCCTCGCCTTGCTGCGATCGGGCAACGTCGCGCACCCGCGTTATTATCTGCTGGTCGGCATCGCCCTGCTGATCCTGACCGCGGAATTTATCTGGCTCGGCTGGCGTGCGGGCGGCTGGAAGCGCTGGCTCGCGGCGGCGGCACTCGCCGCTTTCACCGTCGCCGCCTTGGCGTGCGACATCGACCTGGCAGTGAACCGACGCGGCGACATCGGCGCTGCGATCCGCGTGATGCACGCCCGCGCACCCAGCGGCGCAGCCCTGCTCCTCGACCGTGAAACCGGCATCGCCACGCTCGAAGCCGCTGCCGCTTCCGCGCACTATCCGCTCAAGGTCCAGCTTGAAGACTGCACCGCTGCCCGCTTCTTCCTCGCCGACCGCTTTAGAGGCGAGGACCCGCCGCAAACCGTCGCCCTGTGCGGCACGCGCTACATGCCCATCGTTGCGGTGCGCGCACATGGCATGTCGGGCACCCACTGGACGCTGTACGAGCGCCAGCCCTAGAAGGACGGCATGTTCTTCTCCTTCCTCGACGAGCTGCGCGCCGCCGGCATTCAGGCGAGCCTCAAGGAGCATCTCGTCCTGCTCGAGGCGCTCGACCGCGACGTGATCGAGCGTACGCCCGAGGCATTCTATTATCTCGCCCGCGCCACCTTCGTGAAGGACGAGGGCCTGCTGGACCGCTTCGACCAGGTATTCGCGAAGGTCTTCAAGGGCATCGCCACCACCTACGGCGTCGCCCCCGCCGACATCCCCGAGGACTGGCTCAAGGCGGTAGCCGAGAAATTCCTCACCCCCGAGGAAATGGCCGCGATCAAGGCGCTCGGTTCCTGGGACGAGATCATGGAGACGCTCAAGCAGCGCCTTGCCGAGCAGCACGAGCGGCACCAGGGCGGCAGCAAGTGGATCGGCACCGGCGGCACCTCGCCGTTCGGCAATGGCGGCTACAATCCGGAAGGCGTCCGCATCGGGGGGACAAGCAAGCACCAGCGCGCGATCAAGGTCTGGGACCAGCGCGAGTTCAAGAACCTCGACAGCACAAGGGAGCTCGGCACCCGCAACATCAAGGTCGCGCTGCGCCGCCTGCGCCGTTTCGCCCGCGAAGGCGCCGCCGACGAGCTCGATATCGACGCGACGATCGAGGGCACCGCCAAGCAAGGCTGGCTCGACGTCCGGATGCGCCCCGAACGTCACAACGCGGTCAAATTATTGCTCTTCCTCGATGTCGGCGGATCGATGGACCCCTTCGTCAAGCTCTGCGAGGAGCTGTTCTCGGCGGCTACAGCCGAGTTCAAGAACCTCGAATTCTTCTACTTCCACAACTGCCCGTACGAAGGCGTGTGGAAGGACAATCGCCGCCGCTTCACCGAACGCACGCCGACCTGGGACGTGCTCCACAAATACGGCCATGACTATAAATTGATCTTCGTCGGCGACGCCTCGATGAGCGCCTACGAGATCAGCCATCCCGGCGGCTCGGTCGAGCATTTCAACGAGGAGGCCGGCGGCGTTTGGCTTCAGCGGCTGGTCGACACCTATCCCGCCGCGGTCTGGCTCAACGTCCTTCCCGAGGCGCAATGGGGCTATACCCAATCGGTCGGCATCATCCGCGAGCTGATGCAGGACCGCATGTATCCGCTGACGCTGGCAGGACTGGACGACGCGATGCGCGAATTGAGCCGAAAAAGGTGAGCCGGATTGACGCCTGGATCGAGGCCTATGGGGTCCCCATCCACGGCTTCCTCGTGCTGGGTCCGCTGATAATCGGCGCTTACCCGATTACGGGATTCATCAATCCATTGTGGGGGAGCCTTTTCGGTTTCCCTCTATATGCGGCTGCAACCGGGCATCCTGTCTATGGTCCCCACCCTTGGACGGAGGCCGCCGCTTTCCTGCTCTGGCCATTGGTCATGATCGCAGTGATGGCTTGGGCATCGGGGAAATTGCTCCGAAGCCCGCGACCGTGGCGCGCCCCGCTCGTGATCCTCTGGGTTGTTTCGGCCTTTGCGGTCCTGCCGTTTCAAACGGCGATGGACCGGTTCCAAGGCTGGCCGATCTACGGTGCGTTCGAATAACGGGTTCGTGGAGATTACAGGCGGTCGATCGCCCGGTGCAGCCGGCGCAGCACCGCGCCGTCATGCGCGGGGCCGCTCACCGCTTCGCCGGCCAATGCCATCAGCCGCACTGCGCCAAAGCTCGCCGCCAGCCCCTTCAGCCGCAGCGCTGCGTCGGTCCAGCCGTCGGGTGTCTCGGCCGATTTCATCGCGCCGATGCAGCGCTTCACGCTGTCGAGGAAGGATTCGCGCAGCTCGGCAATCAGCTGGGGCTCGTCGCCCACTGCTGCTGCCAGCGTCGCATCGATTGCACCCGGATCATATGCCATGCGGCAGCGCTATCCGAACGAGGTTAATCACTGGTTTCCGCCGTTTTGCGATCTGTCCAAACATGGTACACATTCTCCATGACCGGGGGAAAACCAGCGCAAGCCGCATTCGCGCCGTCGAACGGCAATGAAGAACTCGTCCTTTCCGACCATTCGGCGCTGCCCGCGCCGCTGGAGGAACTCGGCCTCGACGAGGACACTGACGAGAGCCGCAGCCTCGGCTGGATCGCGCCGACCGCGGCGTGGGTCGCCGTCGCGATTTGGTTCGTCGTCGCAGGATGGCTGATCTGGCCGGCGATCGAACGCGGCATGGAACCCGTCGCGCTGATCCAGCTGATCGCCGCCTTGTGCGTGCCGCCGCTGCTGGTCGGCATCCTCTATCTGGTCGCGCTGCGCACCAGCCGCGCCGAGGCGCGCCGCTTCGGCGCGACTGCGCGCAAGATGCGGGCCGAGGCCGCGGCATTGGAGCGCGTGCTCGCGACGATCTCGCAGAAGGTCGCCGAGAACCACGCCGTGATCGCCGAGCACACCACCGCGCTGATCTCGCTCGGCGAGCGTGCGGCCGAGCGCGTCGAGGGCGCCGCCGGCATGGTTGAGCGCCAGGCGCAGCGCATGGACGGCGGCATCCACACCTTCGGCACTGCCATGGACCAGGCCGAGAAGCGCTTCGAGATCATCATGACGACCCTCCCGAAGGCGCATGACGAGATGCAGGGGCTCGCCGGGCGCATCGACGCCGCTGGCCTGCTTGCCAGCCAGCGCGCCGCGGCGCTCGACACCCAGCTAACCGCGCTTTCCGAACGGGGGCGCGAGGCCGACCAGATCGCCGGGGGCGCCGCCGAGCGCCTCGCCGCACACATCGCGCGAATGGAAGCGACCAGCGAGACCGCGAGCGTCCGGCTCGAGCAGGTCACCGAGCAGATGTCGGTCGCGGTCGATGCCGTGCTCGATCGCGCCGCGGGTGCGGTCGACGAGGCGCGCAAGGGCATCGCCACGCAGGGCGAGGCGATCCTCGCGATGCTCAGCGCCAATCAGGCCGCGCTCGATCGCGCCGGCCGTGACAGCGCAGAGGCGCTCGGCGAGCGCATGGCGGTGATCGAGCAGGCGATCGGCCGCGTCGGCGAACGCCTCGCCGAGGAGCAGGGCCGTGGCGACACGCTGTTTGCCGGACTGTCCGCCGGGGTCGACCGGCTCGACCGCGAGCTCCAGGTGCTCCACGCAGCGGGTACCGACCGCACCGAATCGCTCGCCGCTTCGATCAGCGCGCTGCAGGGCTCAACCGACGCGATGTCCGAGGCACTGCGCACCGGCGACCAGCTCGCGCGCAAGGTCATCGGCACGTCCGAGGACCTGCTGACGGCGCTCGACGCCTCGGCGCGCGAGATCGACGATACCCTGCCCGAGGCGCTGACCCGGCTCGATGCGCGGATCACCGCGAGCCGCCGGATCGTCGCCGGCGCCAAGCCTGAGCTGCTCGCGCTCGTCACTGCCGCGGAAAGCACGCATGACGCGATCGAGGCGATCGCCGATGTCGTCTCGCAGCAGCGCGACACGCTCGCCAAGACTCAGGCGTCTTTGCTCGACACGCTCGCCACCGGCAGCCAGCAGGCTGCGTCGCTCGGCGCGATCGTCGATGATACGATCGAGACGACGCGCCGCTTTGCCGAGACCGCGGCGCCGCAGCTCGTCGATGCCCTGATCAGCGTACGCGAGACCGCCAGCGCCGCGGCCGGCCATGCCCGCGAGGCGCTCGCCACGATCGTCCCCGGCGCCGCCTCGGCGCTCGAGGAAGCCAGCGGCGGCGCGCTCCGCCGCGTCGTCGACGCAACCGTGCGCCGCGAGATGACCGAGCTCGCCGACACCACCGAGGCTGCGGTCACCGCGGCGGCACGCGCCTCCGAGCGGCTCACCCAGCAGATGCTCGCACTCGCCGACACCACGTCGCGGCTAGAGGCGCGGATCGAGGAAGAGCGCGTCGACCGAGAGCGCGCCGACAGCGACAATTTCGCGCGGCGCACCACCTTGCTGATCGAGGCGCTCAACTCCGCCTCGATCGACATCGCCAAGGCGTTCTCCGCCGAAGTCACCGACAGCGCCTGGGCAGCCTATCTCAAGGGCGATCGCGGCGTCTTCACGCGCCGTGCGGTGCGGTTGCTCGACGCAGGGGATACGCGCGAGATCGTGCGGCTTTACGATGCCGATCCGGGGTTCAGCGAGCACGTCAATCGCTACATCCACGATTTCGAGGCGATGCTGCGCCACATTCTCTCGTTGCGCGACGGTTCGACCCTGGGCGTGACCCTGCTGTCGTCGGACATGGGCAAGCTCTATGTCGCGCTCGCCCAGGCGATCGAGCGGCTACGGACCTGACCCGCTCCCTCACCCGGGCGAAGGCCGGGGCCAGTTGCTCAGGTTTCTCGACGGCGCGGCGCCGCTGCAAGTCATCGATGCTGGCCCCGGCCTTCGCCAGGGTGGATTTGGTTCGGAGGCGCCGCCACTTCCAATGTAGGATTTGCCGTGCCAGCCTCGGGCACGGCTCTTTGACAATGTGGAAACCAGCGCCTTGCTAGTAGGAAATTCCATTGCGTCGGCGCGCAACCTTCGTTCACGAATCACTTGAAAAATGCGAAGTTAAGCTGGCACTTTCCTATCGGTGAACCCAATCGAGCGCCTCGGCCGTCACCCAGCCGTTGACGTAATTGAGGTAGAACAGCCCGAACAGGACGGTCGCGACGATCGTCGTGCGCAGCGCAATCTTGCGAGGATTGAACCCGTGCGGGGCGCTCTCGGCCTGGCCGGGGACCAGCTCGGCCCCCGCCTCGTGCGCCGTGCGGACCCCGAAGGGCAGCACGAGGAACACCGAGAACGCCCAGAACAGGATGTAGATCGCGAGCATCGACTGCCAGCGCATCGGATCAAAGCTCCACGATCAGCACGTCGACCACCGGCTTCTTGCCGGTGAAGCGCACCGCCGCGCGGCGCACTGCGAGCCGGACGCTCTCGCGCAGTTTCTCGATGTCGCGCCCATCCTTCTTCACCGCCTCGGCAGCCGCGCTGGCTGCCTCCTCAAGGAAAGTGTCGCGATCTTCTTCGACCGGCACGCCCTGCACCCGGATCTGCGGCACGCCCTTGAGCCGACCGCCCTGCACCGCCACCGCGACGGAGATCTGGCCGTACAGCGCGATCCGCCGCCGCTCGTTGATCGTCGTGCCGTCGGCGGGGAGGATGACGTCGCCGTCGAGCACCAGCCGCCCGGCATGCGCGTGACCGACCTGCTTAGGCGTGCCCGGTGCGAGCTTCCAGATGTCGCCATTGATCTGGTTGATCGCCTGCGGGACGCCCTGTTCGAGTGCGAAGCGCGCCTGCTCGTGCATATGCCGCACTTCGCCGTGCACCGGCAGGATGATCTCGGGCCGGATCCACTTGTACATCTCGGCGAGCTCGGGGCGCCCCGGATGGCCCGAGACGTGGACGAAGGCCTGGCGATCGGTGACGATCTCGACGCCCTTGGCGGCAAGGGTGTTCATGATCTTGCCGATCGCGATCTCGTTGCCCGGAATCTGGCGAGACGAGAACACTACCGTGTCGCCTGCGTGGAGCTTGAGGACATGGGTGTCCTCGGCGATGCGGTTGAGCGCGGCGCGCGGCTCGCCCTGCCCGCCGGTCGCGACGATCATCACCTGGTTGGGCGGCAGGCTCATCGCGGTGTCGAAGTCGATGGTGTCGGGGAAGTCACGGAGATAGCCGGTCGCCTTGGCGACGCGCAGGATCCGGTCGAGCGAGCGCCCCGCGACGCAGAGCTGGCGCCCGGTATCGGCGGCGACCTCGCCCAGCGTTTGCAGCCGCGCCGCGTTCGAGGCGAAAGTGGTGACGAGCACGCGCCCCTTGATCGCAGCGACGACCTCGTCGAGCCCCTTGCGCACATCGCCCTCGGAACCAGAGGCCTCGGGGTTGAACACGTTGGTCGAATCGCAGACCAGCGCAAGCACGCCCTGGTCGCCGATCGCGGTCAATTCCTCCGCGGTGGACTGCCCGCCCAGTGCCGGGGACTCATCGAGCTTCCAGTCGCCGGTGTGAAAGACCTTGCCGTACGGCGTTTCGATCAGAATCGCATTGCCCTCGGGGATCGAGTGGGCGAGCGGCATATAGGTCATCGTGAACGGGCCGACGCTGAACGGCCCCTCTTCCTTGACGACATTGAGCTCGACCTGGTCGGTGATGCCCTCTTCCTCGAGCTTGCCGTAGATAAGCCCCGCGGTGAACGGCGTCGCGTAGAGCGGCACGCCGAGATCGGCGGCGAGATAGGGCAAGGCGCCGATATGGTCCTCATGGCCGTGGGTCAGCACGATGCCGAGCAGGTCGTCGAGCCGCTCCTCGATGAACTGGAGGTCGGGCAGGATGACGTCGACGCCTGGATAGTTCGCGTCGCCGAAGGTGATGCCGCAATCGACCATCAGCCACTTGCCCTGCGTGCCGTAGAGATTGACGTTCATGCCGATCTCGCCCGAGCCGCCGAGCGCGAGGAAGAGGAGTTCGTTACCTGGAGTCACTTAATTTCCTTGCTGGCTGCGTTCCCACAGCATGGCCAACCCCTGGATGGTGAGGTCGGGTTCGATCGTGTCGAAGACCGATGTATGCTTTTCGAAGAGCACCGCCAGCCCGCCGGTGGCGATGACCTTGAGCGGGCGCCCGACCTCGGCCTTGAGCCGGGCGACGAGGCCCTCGATCATCGCGACATAGCCCCAATAGATGCCGATATGCATCTGGTCGACCGTGTTGCGTCCGACCACGCTGGTCTTCTCGGGCGCCGAAATCGCGATGCGCGGCAACTTGGCGGCCGCGGTGACCAAAGCGTCGAGCGACAGATTGATCCCCGGCGCGATGATTCCGCCTTTGTAGGCGCCGCTATAGTCGACCAGCTCGAAGGTCGTGGCGGTGCCGAAATCGATGACGATCAGATCGCCTTCGTGGCGGGCATGCGCCGCGATCATGTTGAGCGCGCGGTCCGCGCCCAGGCTCCCGGGCTCCTCCACATCGAGCGCGAAGCCCCATTCGGCGCTGCCTTGGCCTGCGATCACCGCCTCGGTTTTGAAATACTTGCTGCTCAGCACCTGGAGGTTGTGGAGCGCACGCGGCACCACCGTCGCGACGATCACGCCGGTCACCGCCGAGCGGTCATAGCCTTCGAGGCTGAGCAACTGGCTCAGCCACACCGCGTATTCGTCGGCGGTACGGCGCGGATCGGTAGCGATACGCCAGCGCGCGCGAATCTCGCCGCCTTCGAGGAGCGCGAACACGACATTGGTGTTGCCGGCATCGACGGCGAGCAGCATTTGCCTCTCCTTCAGAGCAGGAACACGTCGCCGGCGTGAATGACACGGGCCGAGCCATCGGCCAAGCGCAGGATGAGCGCACCCTGGGGATCGAGCCCGCCGAACAGGCCATCGATCGCGCTGCCGTCCGCGAGCCGGGCAGTGAGCGCGGTGCCGATCGGATGCGCGCGGGCCAGCCAGCGCTCGCGAACCGGCGCGATCCCGTCGCGCCATCGCGACAGCCAGCGCGCGAAGCTTTCGGCAAGCGTGTCGGCGAAGATCGCCGGGTCGGGCGCAGGGCTGTGCTCGGCGAGGCTGGTGGCGGGGCGCTCGAGATCGACCGGATGATGCGCGAGATTGACCCCGAAGCCGATCACCACCGCGTCGTCGGCACGCTCAAGCAGGATGCCGGAGAGCTTGGCGCCGTCGAGAAGCAGGTCGTTAGGCCATTTCAGCAGAACTCCACCCTGGCGACGGCCGGGTACCAGTTGCGAACTGCCCGAAGCTGGGCCCCGGCCTTCGCCGGGGAACAGGAAGACCGATACTGTCTCTTCCAGTGCGACCGCCGCGACCAACGCCAGCGTCGCCGCGGGTGGCTCGCCCGGGCGCACCCGGACGAGCGTGGAAACGTGCAAATTACCCTCGGGCGATGCCCAGGCCCTGCCCTGCCGTCCCCTGCCCCCGGTCTGCCGCTCGGCGCGCAACCACAACCCCTCGGCCGCGCCGTTCCGAGCCAGCTCCAGCATGTCGGCATTGGTCGAGCCCGTCTCGGCGACGGTCCGGACGACGTGGCTCAGAACAGCGCCTTCGCGGCGAGCGTCGTCCACGCGCCCAGCACCGGGATCAGCAGATAGCCGAGCGGCGAGACGAACGCCGCGGTCAGCACGATCAGGCCGCCCTCGACCGGGTCGGTCCGCCCCTCGAACGCCGGCGCCGGCTCATCGAAGTACATCGTCTTGACGATCTTGAGGTAGTAGAAGGCACCGATCGTCGACGCTGCGATGCCGACCACCGCCAGCGGGAACAGGCCGGCCGCGACCGCAGCCTCGAACACCGCGAACTTGGCGTAGAAGCCGAACAAAGGCGGGATGCCGGCAAGGCTGAACATGAAGATCGCCAGCGCCAGCGCCAGAGCGGGCCGTGTCCGCGACATGCCCGACAGGCTGGCGATGCTCTCGACCGGCTCGCCATCAGGGCCGCGCATCTGCAGCACCACCAGGAACGAGCCCAGCGTCATCACGACGTAGATCGTCATATAGACGAGCACCCCCGCGATCCCGCGCTCGGTGCCGGCAGCCAAGCCGATCAGCGCGAAACCGACATTGTTGATCGACGAGTAAGCGAGCAGCCGCTTGATGTTGTTCTGGCCAATCGCCGCAACCGCGCCCAGCAGGATCGACGCGAGCGCCGCGAAGATCACGATCTGGCGCCAATCGTGCAGCGCCGGACCCATCGCCTCGACCGCGACCCGCACCGCGAGCGCGATCGCCGCAACCTTGGGCGCCGATGCGAAGAACGCCGTCACCGGGGTCGGCGCGCCTTCGTAAACGTCGGGCGTCCACATGTGGAATGGCACCGCGCTCATCTTGAAGGCGAGCCCAGCGAACACGAACACCAGACCGAACATCAGCCCGATCGAGCGCCCGCCGGCATAGGCCTGGGCGATCCCGTCAAACAGAGTCGTTCCCGAGAAGCCGTAGACCAAGCTGATGCCGTACAGCAGGATGCCGGAGGCAAGCGCGCCCAGAACGAAATATTTGAGGCCAGCTTCGGCTGAGCGCGTATCGCGACGCATGAAGCTCGCCAGCACATAGGCCGAAAGGCTCTGCAGCTCGAGCCCGACATAGAGCGTGAGCAGGTCGCCGGCGGAGACCATCATCCCCATGCCTGCGGCCGAGAGCAGGATCAGCACCGGATATTCGGGCCGAAGGTCGTCGCCCGAAGTGCGCTGGAAGAAGCGCGGCGCGATCAGGATCGATACGGCAGCCGCCGCGAAGATCAGTACCTTGGCGAAGGCGGCGAACATGTCCGCGCGGTACAGCCCGCCATAAGCTTGGCCGCCGGCCGACGCCGGCCCCGCGAGCGCGATTCCTGCGCCAATCAGCACCGCGACCGAGGCCCAGCTCACCAGCTTGGTCGAACCGTGGCCGCCCCATGCCGCGACGAGCATCAGCAGGATCGCGCCGACCGCCAGCACCAACTCGGGCAGGCTCATCAGCAATTGCGTCGAATAATCCATCAGCGCGCACCCCCATGCGCAGGGGCGGCAGCCGCTTCATGGCCTTCACCATGCGCCGGCGCCGCAGCGGGGTTACCAGGAGTAGGCTGCGAGTCGCCGGCTGGAGCCGCGCGCGACAGCCGCTCGACGAGACGCGCGGTATCGGCGCGCATGGGCGCGAGGAAGCTCTCGGGATAGACGCCCATCCACAGCACCGCGGCGGCGATCGGCCCGAGCAAGGCGAGCTCGCGCAGCGACAGGTCGGGCATCGCACGGACGTCTTCCTTGGTCAGCTCGCCCCACACCACGCGGCGGAACAGCCACAGCATGTACGCGGCCCCGAGGATGATACCGGTGGTGCCGAGCAAAGCGGTCAGCGTCGAAACCTTGTACACGCCCGCGAGCCCGAGGAACTCCCCGACGAAGTTGCTGGTGCCCGGCAGGCCGACCGAGGCCATGGTGAACAGCAGGAACAAGGTCGCGTAGCGCGGCATGTTGATCGCGAGGCCGCCATAACGGTCGATCTCGCGGGTATGCAGCCGGTCGTAGATCACCCCGACGCAGAGGAACAGCGCGCCCGAGACGAGGCCGTGGCCGAGCATCACCATCATCGCGCCGTCGATGCCCTGCGGATTGAAGGCGAACAGCCCCATCGTCACGATCGCCATATGCGCGACCGATGAATAGGCGATCAGCTTCTTCATGTCCGACTGCACCAAAGCGACGAGCGACGTGTAGACCACCGCGACGCAGGAGAGCGCAAAAACCAGCCACATCAGTTGCGCCGAGGCTTCGGGGAACATCGGCAGCGAGAAGCGCAGGAAGCCGTAGCCGCCGAGCTTGAGCAGCACGCCCGCCAGGATCACCGACCCCGCGGTCGGCGCCTGGACGTGCGCGTCGGGAAGCCAGGTGTGGACCGGCCACATCGGCATCTTGACCGCGAAGGAGGCGAAGAAGGCCAGCCACAGCCAGGTCTGCACCTGCGCCGGGAAGTCGTGCGCCATCAGTGCCGGGATGCTCGAGGTGCCGGCGTCCATCGCCATGTAGAGCATTGCGATCAGCATCACGAGCGAACCGAGCAGCGTGTACAGGAAGAACTTGTACGACGCGTAGATGCGGTTCGCACCGCCCCAGATCCCGATGATCAGGAACATCGGGATGAGGCCGCCTTCGAAGAAGAAGTAGAACAGGAAGATGTCCTGCGCCGCGAAGGTGCCGATCATCAGCAACTCGGTGGCGAGCATCGCGGCCATGTACTCGGGCACGCGCTTCTCGATCGCCTGCCAGCTGGCGCCGATGCAGATCGGCATCAGGAACACCGAGAGCATGATCAGCATCAGCGCATAGCCGTCGATGCCCATCGCCCAGGCGATGTTCACGCCTTCGGGCTTGCCGAACAGCGCGGCGTACTCGACGAACTGCCATTGCGGCGCGTCGGGGCCGACCTGGAAGTTCGCCCACAGCACCACGCCCAGCGCGAAATCGACCAAGGTCGCGATCAGCGCGATCCAGCGCGCAGCCTGCGCATTGGCGAACAGGCACGCCACCGCCGCGACGGCGGGGACGGCGAGCATCAGGGTGAGGATCGGGAAGCCGCTCATCCTGCGATCACCCAGGTCAGCGCCGCAGTGAGGCCGATCAGCATGATGAACGCATAGGTGTAGAGATATCCCGATTGCAGCCTGACCGCGCCGACGCTGCCGAGGCGGATGAGATTGGCGAGCCCGTTGGGGCCGAAGCGGTCGATGGTCCTCTCGTCGCCCGCCTTCCACAGGACGCGGCCGATGGCGAATGCCGGGCGCACGAACAGGAAGGTGTAGAGCTCGTCGAAATACCATTTGTTGAGCAGGAAGGTGTAGAGCCCGCGGAAGTGGCCCGCGATCTGTGCGGCGAGGCCGGGCTTGCCGATATAGGCGTACCACGAGAAGCCCAGACCGAGCAGCATCGCGATCGTCGCGGAGAGCTTCACGCCCAGCGGCACCCCGTGCATCGCGTGCATCAAATGCTCGTTGAACGCGAGCGCGCCGTTCCAGAAGTGCGCGCCCTCTTCCGCCTCGATGAAGAAGCCGTGGAAGACGAAGCCCGCGGCGATCGCGCCGATCGACAGCAGCAGCAGCGGCAGCAGCATGACCAGCGGGCTTTCATGCGGGTGATAGCCGGCGGTGCCCTCATGGCCATGGTCGTCATGGACGGCGTGGTGCGCGTCGGGCGCATGCCCGGCATCTTCCTGCGCAGGCGCGTTGGCCTCCTCGCTGCCATGACCGTGCGTGTCGTGCGCGTCATGGCCGTGCGCATCGTGCACCGCGTGCTGGATGTGCTCCGAACCCGCCCAGCGCGGCGCGCCGTAGAAAGTCAGAAACACTAGGCGCCACGAATAGAAGCTGGTGAGCAAGGCGACGAACACGCCGACCCAGAAGGCGCTCGGCACGCCCGCGGCCCAGGCCGCCTCGATGATCGCATCCTTCGAGTGGAAGCCGGCAAAGCCGATCGCGAGCGAGTTGCCGAACACCGCCGGCAGTCCGACGCCGGTGATCGCGAGCGTGCCCGCCATCATCGTCCAGAAGGTGATCGGGATGTGCTTTCTAAGGCCGCCATAGAAGCGCATGTCCTGCTCGTGGTGCATCGCATGGATCACCGAGCCGGCGCCGAGGAACAGCAGTGCCTTGAAGAAGGCGTGCGTGAACAAATGGAACATCGCCGCGCCATAGGCACCGACGCCCGCGGCGAAGAACATGTAGCCGAGCTGCGAGCAGGTCGAATAGGCGATGACGCGCTTGATGTCGGTCTGGACGAGGCCGACGGTCGCGGCGAACAGGCAGGTCGCGGCGCCGACAAAGGTCACCACGCCCATCGCCACCGGGCTCATCTCGAACATCGGCGACATGCGGCAGACCATGAACACGCCCGCGGTGACCATCGTCGCCGCGTGGATCAGCGCCGACACCGGGGTCGGGCCTTCCATCGCGTCGGGAAGCCAGGTGTGCAGTCCGAGCTGCGCCGACTTGCCCATCGCGCCGACGAACAGCAGCAGGCAGAGCACCGTCAGCGTGTCGAAGCGGTGGCCCAGGAAGCCGATCGTCGAGCCGGCCATGTTGGGTGCCGCGGCGAGGATCTCGGGGATCGAGACGGTACCGAAGACGAGGAAAGTGCCGAAGATGCCGAGCATGAAGCCCAGGTCACCCACACGGTTGACCACGAACGCCTTGATCGCGGCGGCATTGGCGCTCGGCTTGCGAAACCAGAAGCCGATCAGCAGATACGAGGCGAGGCCCACGCCTTCCCAGCCAAAGAACATCTGGACGAGGTTGTTCGCGGTCACCAGCATCAGCATCGCGAAGGTGAACAGCGACAGATAGGCGAAGAAGCGCGGCTGGTCCGGGTCCTCGCTCATATAGCCCCAGCTATAGAGGTGGACGAGCGCCGAGACGCTGGTGATCACCACGAGCATCACCGCGGTGAGCGCGTCGACGCGCAGCTCCCAGGTGAAGTGCATCGTGCCCGAGCTCACCCAGTGCAGCACCGGGGTCACCGTCGGCTCGATGCCGCCGTGGAGATATTCAACGAAGATCGGCCAGGACAATGCGCACGACACGAGCAGCGCGCCGGTGGTCAGCACCTTGGGCACCACGCTGCCGAACGCCTTGTTCGACAGGCCGGCGATCACCGCCGCGAGCAGCGGCAGGAATACGATAAGCAGGATCGGCGACATCAGCCCTTCATCCGATTGACGTCGTCGACCGAGATCGTGCCCCGGCTTCGGAAGTAGATAACGAGAATGGCGAGCCCGATCGCAGCCTCACCCGCGGCGACGGTCAGCACGAACATCGCGAAGACCTGGCCGACGAGGTCACCCAGCGCCGCCGAGAAGGCGACCAGGTTGAGGTTCACCGCGAGCAGGATGAGCTCGATCGCCATCAGGATGACGATGAGGTTCTTCCGGTTCATGAAGATGCCGAGCACGCCGAGCGTGAACAGGATCGCACTGACGACGAGATAATGGGTGACGCCGATCACAGCTCGACCCCCTGCCCGACCGGCGGGTTCATGTTGCGGGTAGCGTCCTTGGCGCGGCGGTTGATCTGGCGGTTGATGTTCTGCGGGCGGACATCGCTGCGCTGGCGATAGGTCAGCACGATCGCGCCGATCATCGCGACGAGCAGCACGAGGCCGGCGCCTTCGAAGATGAACAGATAGCGCGTGTAGAGTAGGTGCCCGATCGCCTCGATATTGGGCACGCCGCCCTCAATCGGCGCGATGCGGCGGCCGAGCTGGAGCCCGCCGGCGCCATAGGCACCGATCGCGATGATGATCTCGGCGACCAGCGCGACGGCAAGCGCGAGGCCGATCGCGGCGTAGCGCATCACGCCCGCGCGCAGTTCGGCGAAGTCGATGTCGAGCATCATCACGACGAACAGGAAGAGCACCGCGACCGCGCCAACATAGACGATGACGAGCAGCATCGCGATGAACTCGGCGCCCGCGAGCACCATCAGCCCCGCCGCATTGAAGAAAGCGAGGATGAGCCAGAGCACCGAATGCACCGGATTGCGCGACAGGATCGTCAGCGCCCCGGAGGCGATGACGACCACTGCGAACAGGTAAAAGGCGATGAGTTGGATCACGGAATCAGACGGCCCCTGACGATTGCGGTGCGCTTAACGGTACGGTGCATCGGCGGCAAGGTTCGCGGCGATCGCGCGCTCCCAGCGGTCGCCATTGGCGAGCAATTTGTCCTTGTCGTAGATCAGCTCCTCGCGGGTCTCCGTCGAGAATTCGAAGTTCGGGCCCTCGACGATCGCATCGACCGGGCAGGCTTCCTGGCACAGCCCGCAATAGATGCACTTGGTCATGTCGATGTCGTAGCGCGTCGTGCGGCGGCTGCCGTCCTCGCGTGGCTCGGCCTCGATCGTGATCGCCAGCGCCGGGCACACCGCCTCGCACAATTTGCATGCAATGCAGCGCTCCTCGCCATTGGCATAGCGGCGCAGCGCGTGCTCGCCGCGGAAGCGGGGCGAGATCGGGTTCTTCTCGTACGGATAGTTGATCGTCGCCTTGGGCTTGAAGAAGTATCGCAGCGTCAGCCAGTGCGCCTTGAGGAACTCCCACAGCGTGTAGGAACGGACGAGTTGGGCGATGCTCATCGATTTTTTCCATTCCGCTGCGTCACCGACAGCATCGACTTCTGTTCTACCCAGGAGACTTTGCAGCTCCCGACCAGCATAAACTCTTTCAAGGCCGCATCCGGCCGCTCCCCGCGAACGTAGCGACCGCCACGCAGCGTCACGGCGATCTGGGTCGGGCTCGTTACAAACGCGCGTTTGTCGGCAGTTTTGTATATCGTGAAACCACCACGCCCGTTCTTCGCAATCAGTTCGATCGGCCCGTCAGCGTACCATTCGGTGATCTGACTGCCGGTCATCTCGATCGGTTGGTCGTCAAAAATCCCGACATCGTCGCGGGCAATTTTGATGAAGGTCGGCTCTCGCCCACCAAAGGTTGCGCCCTGCGCTCTGACGTAGTTGCCACCATATTGCGACAGAACCAGCGTGTAAGTTTTGCTGAAGTCCAGGTTGCGCAGGTCGCAAACCACGTCGTAGCTTGGGCGCGACCGTTGCACCGGCTGAATCGGTTGAAGCGTGATTGGCGCCTCTTGCGCCAGTGCCAGCAGCATCAATCCGATCATGCCGGCAGCCCCACCCGCTGCACCATCAGCCAGCCGCTGACCGCGAACACGAAGATCAGCGACAGCGGCAGGAAGATCTTCCAGCCCAGCCGCATCAGCTGGTCGTAGCGATAGCGCGGGACCGTCGCCTTCACCCAGCTGAACACGAAGAAGAAGAACAGGATCTTGGCGAACAGCCAGAGTATGCCCGGCACCCAATAGAGCGGTGCCCAGTCGACCGGGGGCAGGTAGCCGCCCCAGAACAGAGTCGCGTTGAGCGTGCACATCAGCAGCACGTTGGCATACTCGCCGAGCCAGTAGAGCGCGAAGCTCATCGACGAATATTCGGTCTGGTAGCCGGCGACGAGCTCGGACTCGGCCTCGGTCAGGTCGAACGGCGCGCGCTGGGTCTCGGCGAGTGAGGAGATGAAGAACACCACCGCCATCGGGAACAGCAGCGGATTGAACCCGAAGCCGTTGAGGAAGCCGAGGACATGGCCCTGCTGCTGCTGAACGATGCCCGACAGGTTGAACGTCCCCGCCCACAGCACCAGCGAGATCAGCACGAAGCCGATCGACACTTCGTAGCTCACCATCTGCGCCGCAGCACGGATCGCCGAGTAGAATGGGTATTTGGAGTTGGACGACCAGCCCGCGAGGATGATCCCGTACACGCCGAGCGACGATGCCGCGAGGATGTAGAGCAGGCCGACATTGATGTTCGACAGCACCACGCCGAGCTGGAACGGCACCACCGCCCACACGATCAGCGCGACCGTGAAGGTGATGATCGGCGCGATCAGGAACAAGGTCTTGTTCGCGCTCGACGGGATGATGGTTTCTTGCAGGAAGACTTTGAGGCCGTCAGCGAAGCTCTGCAGCAGCCCTAGCGGGCCAACGACGTTGGGGCCGCGGCGCAGCGCCATCGCCGCCCAGATCTTGCGGTCGGCATAGATGATCATCGCCACTGCGAGCATCAGCGGCAGCGCGATCACGAGGATCCCGATGATCGTTGAGACGAACCAGGCCCAGCCGAACGGCAGGCCGACAGTGTTCTGGAAGAAGGCGGTCATTCCGCGGCCTCCGCGAAGTCTTCGCCATGGAGCAGTTCGGCCGAGCAGCGCTGCATCGTCGGCGAGGCGCGGCAGATTGCGTTGGTTAGGTAGAAGTCGGCGACCGGATAGGTCACCGAACCCGACGCCGCGGCGGCAAGCGAAGGCGCCTTCCATTCAAAGGTGACGAGTCCCTCCTCACCCAATGCCGGCACTTCGGAAGCCATCGCCGCGCGCAGTTCCTCGAAGCTGTCGAACGACAGGGTGCGGCCGAGCCGATCCGAGAGCGCGCGCAGGATCGACCAGTCCTCGCGCGCGTCGCCCGGCGCAAACACCGCGCGGTCGGCGCGCTGGACCCGCCCTTCGAGGTTCACATAGGTGCCAGGCTTCTCGGCATAGGTCGCGGCGGGCAGGATCACATCGGCATGATGCGCGCCCTTGTCGCCGTGATGGCCGATGAACACCTTGAAGCTACCGTCGAACTTGGCGAAGTCGACTTCGTCGGCGCCGAGGAAGAAGGTCAGCTTGGGCGCCGCTGCGACGACGTCGGCGATGCCGCCCGCCTGTGCGAAGCCGAGCATCAGCGCGCCCATCCGCGCCGCGGCGGTGTGGATCACGCCGAACCCGTTCCAGGCGCTGCCGTCGTCGAGCGTCCGGATCAGCTTCATCGGCTCGACCAGCGCCAGCGCGCCGCCGAACCCGTCCTTGAGCGCACCGGGGCCGACGACGACGATCGGCCTCTTCGCACCATCGAACGCCTGCACGACCTGATCGGGCAATTTGCCGAGCAGCGACAGATCGTCGCCTAGCCAGTCGAGCTTGTAGGTCAGGTCGACCTCGGGGCCGATCGCGAAGACCTTCGCACCCTTCTTGATCGCCTTGCGCACCCGCGTGTTGATCAGCGGCGCTTCCCAGCGGAGGTTGCTGCCGACCAACAGGATCGCGTCCGCCTCTTCTACACCGGCGATCGTCGGGTTGAACGCCACCGCGCCTAGGCTCGACACGTCATAGGCCATGCCGGTCTGGCGGCTCTCGATCAGCTCCGAGCCGAGACCCTTGAGCAGCGCCTTTGCCGCATACATCGTCTCGCAGTCGAGCAGGTCGCCGGCGATCGCCGCGACGCTGGAGCCCGCATCCACCGCGGCAATCGCGTCGAACGCGTCGTCCCAGCTCGCCTCGACCAGCTTGCCGTCACGCCGCACGAACGGGCGGTCCAGCCGCCGGCGAACCAGCCCGTCGACATGATAGCGGGTCTTGTCGTGCGCCCACTCCTCATTGACGTCCTCGTTGATCCGCGGAAGCACGCGCATCACCTGGCGGCCGCGGCTGTCGGCGCGGATGTTGGTGCCGACCGCATCCATCACGTCGATCGACAGGTTCCGCTTCAATTCCCAAGGGCGATATTCGAACGCCACCGGCTTGTGGGTGAGCGCGCCGACCGGGCAGAGATCGACCGTGTTGCCCGAAAGCTCGCTCTTGAACGCCTTTTCGAGATAGGTCGTGATCTGCATGTTCTCGCCGCGATAGATCGCGCCGATTTCGTCCACCCCGGCGACTTCCTCGCCGAAGCGGATGCAGCGGGTGCACTGGATGCAGCGGGTCATGATCGTCTTGATGATCGGACCCATATATTTCTCGGTCACCGCGCGCTTGTGCTCAGTGTAGCGGCTATGGCCCTTGCCATAGGCGACCGACTGGTCCTGCAGGTCGCATTCGCCGCCCTGGTCGCAGATCGGGCAGTCGAGCGGATGGTTGATCAGCAGGAACTCCATCACGCCTTCGCGTGCGGCCTTGACCATCGGGCTGTCGGTGCGGATTTCCTGATTGTCGGCAGCCGGCAGCGCGCAGCTCGCCTGCGGCTTGGGCGGTCCCGGCTTCACCTCGACCAAACACATGCGGCAATTGCCGGCGATACTCAGCCGTTCGTGATAGCAGAAGCGCGGAATCTCCTTGCCTGCCGCCTCGCAAGCCTGAAGCACCGTGGCGCCCTGCGGCACTTCGACTTCGATACCGTCTACTTTGAGCTTGGGCATTATTCGGCAGCCTCTTGCATCGGCGCGACGCCGGTGCCGTTGCGTTCGTTGATCCGCCGCTCGATCTCGGGGCGGAAGTGGCGGATCAGGCCTTGGATCGGCCACGCCGCGGCATCGCCGAGCGCGCAGATCGTGTGACCCTCGACCTGCTTGGTGACCTGCTGGAGCGTGTCGATCTCGCTGATATCGGCGTCGCCGGTGCGCAGCCGCTCCATCACCCGCCACATCCAGCCGGTGCCCTCGCGGCACGGGGTGCACTGGCCGCAGCTCTCATGCTTGTAGAAATAGCTGAGCCGGCTGATCGCGCGGACGATGTCGGTCGACTTGTCCATCACGATGACCGCCGCGGTGCCGAGGCCCGAGCCGAGGGCACGGAGTCCGTCGAAATCCATCGGGCAGTCCATGATCTGCGCCGCGGGGACCAGCGGCACCGACGAGCCGCCCGGGATCACTGCGAGCAGATTGTCCCAGCCGCCGCGGATACCGCCGCAATGCTTGTCGATCAGCTCGCGGAACGGGATGCTCATCGCCTCCTCGACCACCACGGGCTTGTTCACATGGCCGCTGATCTGGAAGAGCTTGGTGCCCTTGTTGTTCTCGTTGCCGAAGCTGGCGAACCACTCAGGCCCGCGCCGCAGGATCGTCGGCACGACGGCGATCGATTCGACGTTGTTGACCGTGGTCGGGCAGCCATAAAGGCCTGCGCCCGCCGGGAACGGCGGCTTGAGGCGCGGCTGGCCCTTCTTGCCCTCGAGGCTCTCGAGCATCGCGGTCTCTTCACCGCAAATATAGGCGCCGGCGCCGCGATGGACGAAGACGTCGAAGTCATAGCCCGAGCCTGCAGCGTTCTTGCCGAGCATGCCCTTGTCATAGGCTTCGGCGACCGCCGCGAAGAGTGTCTCCGCCTCGCGGATATATTCGCCGCGAATGTAGATATAGGCAGCACGCGCGCGCATCGCGAAACCGGCGATCAGCGCGCCTTCGATCAGCTTGTGCGGATCGTGACGGATGATCTCGCGGTCCTTGCAGCTGCCCGGCTCGGACTCGTCGGCGTTGATCACCAGGAAATTGGGCCGGTCGGGCCGCGGCTCCTTCGGCATGAACGACCATTTGGTGCCGGTCGGGAATCCCGCGCCGCCGCGCCCGCGCAGGCCCGAGGCCTTGATACGGTCGATGATCGTGTCTTGGCCGAGCGCCATCAGCGCCTTGGTATCGTCCCAATCGCCGCGCTGGATCGCAGCCGGCAGGTTCCACGGCTGGAAGCCGTAGACGTTGGTGAAGATACGGTCCTTGTCCTGAAGCATTTAGCGCCCCTGCCCCACGAGCTTCTGGATCACGATGTACGCAACCACCGCGAGCCCGACGAGGATGATGATTCCCAGCAATTTAAAGGCGATCTTGAGCACCCAGCCGCCGACGACGATCGCGCCGATGACCGCGAGCACCACGAACAGGACATTCTTGGTGTCCTGACTCATGCCCACTCCCCGCGGTAATCGTGATTCTCGGTGACCATCGCAGTGAGGTTGGTGGTGCCGCCCGCGGCCTCGACGGTGTGCCGACCCGGCTCCTGCGTGCCGGTCTTGGGGCTCTCGCCCTTGGCCAGCGCGTCGAGGATCGCGATCGTACGATCGAAGTCCAGGTCTTCGTAGTTATCGTCGTTGATCTGGACCATCGGCGCCGAGGCGCAACTGCCCAGGCACTCGACCTCGGTCAGCGTGAACATGCCGTCCGCGGTGGTCTGCCCCTTGTGCATGCCCCGGCTCTTGCAGGCCGCGAGTACGTCGTCCGACCCGCGCAGCATGCACGGCGTCGTCCCGCAGACTTGGACATGGTAGCGGCCGACCGGCACGAGGTTGAACATCGTGTAAAAGGTCGCGACCTCGAACACGCGGATATAGGGCAGCCCAAGCTCGCGCGCGACGAACTCGATCACCGGCACCGGCAGCCAGCCTTGGGTGTTGGTCTCGGCCCCGACCTGACGCTGGGCGAGGTCGAGATAGGGAATGGTGCACGACATCTGCCGGCCCGCCGGATAGCGGCCCAGGATCTCGCGCGCCTTCTCGGCATTCTCGGTGGACCAAGCGAACGCGCACCAGCGCGCGCGGGTCTCGGCCTCGTCGTGAAGTTGGGGTGCGTCAGCCATTAGCGGTCACATTCACCAAAAACGATATCCATTGCGCCCAAGACCGCGGTGATGTCGGCGAGCATGTGGCCCTTCGACATGAAGTCCATCGCCTGGAGGTGGCTGAACGCGGTCGGGCGGACCTTGCAGCGGTACGGCTTGTTGGTGCCGTCGCTCACCAGATAGACGCCGAACTCGCCCTTGGGGCTCTCCGTTGCGACATACACCTCGCCCGCGGGCACGTGATAGCCCTCGGTGAACAGCTTGAAGTGATGGATCAGCGCTTCCATCGACTGCTTCATCTCGCCGCGCTTGGGCGGCGCGACCTTGCGGTCGGTAGTGAGCACCGGGCCTTCGGGCATCTCGCGGATGCACTGCTTCATGATCCGCGCCGACTGGCGGACCTCTTCGACGCGCACCATGAACCGGTCGTAGCAATCGCCGCGCGTGCCGACGGGGACGTCGAACTCCATGCGGTCATAGACGTCATAGGGCTGCGAGCGGCGGATGTCCCAGGGGATGCCCGCGGCGCGGATCATCGGACCCGAGAAGCCCCAGGCGATCGCGTCCTCGCGGCTCACCACCGCGATGTCGACGTTGCGCTGCTTGAAGATGCGGTTCTCGGCGACGAGGCTGATTGCATCCTCGAATAGCCGCGGCAGGCGGGTGTCGAGCCAATCGGCGATGTCGGTGAGCAGCTTGAGCGGCGCGTCCTGCCGCACGCCACCGACACGGAAATAATTCGCGTGCATGCGCGCGCCCGACGCCCGCTCGTAGAAATTCATGCAGTCTTCGCGCAGCTCGAACAGCCACAGGTTCGGCGTCATCGCGCCGACGTCCATGACGTGCGAACCGAGGTTGAGCATGTGGTTCTTGATGCGCGTCAGCTCGGCGAAGAACACGCGGAGATATTGCGCGCGCAGCGGCACCTCGAGATCTAGCAGCTTCTCGACCGCGAGCACATAGCTGTGCTCCATCGCCATCGGCGAGCAATAGTCGAAGCGGTCGAAATAGGGCAGCGCCTGGGTATAGGTCTTGTACTCGATCAGCTTCTCGGTGCCGCGATGAAGCAGCCCGACATGCGGATCGATCCGCTCGATGATCTCGCCGTCCAGCTCGGTGACGAGGCGCAGCACGCCGTGCGCCGCCGGATGCTGCGGACCGAAATTGATCGTGTAATTGGCGATGGCGACGTCGCCGGTGGCGGGGTCCTTGAGACCCTCGCCCTCGCGTTCCATCATCGTTTCGACAGTATCGCTCATTGGTTCTGCCCCTCACCCTTGGTGGGGACCACATCCGGGTCCTTGGGCTTGTCCTCGGGCGCGTTGCCGGGCGAAGCCTCGCCCGCACCGGTCGAGCCGGTGCCGTCGTCGGTCTTGGCGCGCTTGGCCTGCGGCTCCGCGGGTTTCGCCGCAGGAGCATCGGCCTTGGCGATCTCGTCGGCGCTCAGCGGCGTCGGCGCACCCTTGGCCTCAGGAACCTTGGGCGCAGCCGGTGCAGGTGCCGGCGCGGGCTTGGCAGCGGGCGTATCCGCCGGGCCGGGCCCGGGTGCCGCCTTCTCGTCGCCGGGCAGCACATAGGCTGCGCCTTCCCAAGGACTCATGAAGTCGAAGTTGCGGAAGTCCTGCGCCAGATTGACTGGCTCATAGACGACGCGCTTGGCTTCCTCGGAGTAGCGCAGTTCGACATAGCCGGTCTGCGGAAAGTCCTTCCGGAGCGGATGCCCCTGGAAGCCATAATCGGTGAGGATGCGGCGCAGGTCGGTATTGCCGTCGAACAGCACGCCGTACATGTCGTAGACTTCGCGCTCGAGCCAGCCGGCCACCGGCCAGATCCCCGTCACCGACGGGACCGGCGCTTCCTCGTCGGTAGTCACACGGACACGGATGCGATGGTTTCGCGTGAACGACAGCAGCTGATAGACCACGTCGAAGCGCTCGGCGCGCGCCGGATAGTCGGCACCCGCGATCTCGCTCAATTGCTGATATTCGAGCCCCGGCGTATCACGGAGCGCAAGCATCGCCTCGACCAGCGAGGCGCGCGCGACGGTGAGCGAGACCTCGCCCACGGCATCCTTGCTCTCGACCAGCATCGAACCGAGCGCAGCCTGCGCCGCCTCGATCACGCCATCATTGGGCGCATATTTGGGTGCGGGCGCCCTCACCGTTCGAGCGTCCCGATCCGGCGAATCTTACGCTGGAGCTGCATCACGCCGTAGAGCAGGGCCTCGGCGGTCGGCGGGCAGCCGGGGACATAGATGTCCACCGGCACGATCCGGTCGCAGCCGCGCACGACGCTGTAGCTATAGTGATAATAGCCGCCGCCATTGGCGCAGCTGCCCATCGAGATGACGTATTTGGGCTCGGACATCTGATCATAGACGCGGCGCAGCGCCGGGGCCATCTTGTTGCAGAGCGTGCCCGCGACGATCATCACGTCCGACTGACGCGGAGAGGCGCGCGGCGCGGCGCCGAAGCGCTCCATGTCGTAGCGCGGCATGTTGACGTGGATCATCTCGACCGCGCAGCAGGCCAGACCGAAGGTCATCCACCACAGCGAACCCGTGCGGGCCCATTGGAACAGCTCCTCGGTCGAAGTGACGAGGAACCCCTTGTCGCCGATCTCGGCATTGATGTCGTCGAGGAACGCCACATTGGGGAGCGTCCCGGCCGGCGGGGGGCTGAGTTCTACTCCCACTCCAACGCACCTTTCTTCCACGCATAAACAAGCCCGAGCGCAAGCTCGGCAATGAAGATCATCATCGAAATCCAGGCGGTCCAGCTGGCGGCAGCGGTGCCCATTTTGAACACCGAGACCGCCCAGGGGTACAGGAACGCCGCTTCGAGATCGAAGACGATGAACAGGATCGCGACGAGGTAGAAGCGCACGTCGAACTGGCTGCGCGAATCCTCGAAGGCGGGGAAGCCGCACTCATATTCAGTGAGCTTCTCCGGCGTCGGCTGATGCGTGCCGGTGAGGCGGCCGACCAGCATCGGCAGGAACACGAAGGTGCCCGAGAGCAGCAACGCCACGCCGAGGAACAGCAGGATCGGCAGATATTCGATTGGGTCGACCAAAATGCCTTCTCGCGGATGCGGAAACTTGGGGGGCTTCTAGGACTGTGAACCGGGTGCGGCAAGGGGTGGAACCTGTGAGAATCACTCGCAATAAGTTGGAGTTAGCGCGTAACAGTGCGAGCGTTTTCAATGGGCTGCGCGCCGCGCATGCCTCCACCGTCACCCCGGCCTTGCGCCCGGGTCCACCCATCCGAGCGGGACGCGCTCGAAATCGTCAGGGAATCGCCAAGCTCCAGGCGAACCCCGGCAAGAGGTCGGGGCGATGACCCTGGCTTGCTCGCGCCAACTCACTTGTTCCGAAGCGAATTCGCGACCAGCTTTTGCAGCTTGTTATGCAGCGCGTCGTTCGCCGCGAGGAACTGGTTGCGCTCGCGCGGCATGTCCTGGCCGCGGAAATCGGTGACATAGCCGCCGGCTTCCTTGACCAGCAGCATCCCCGCCGCGACGTCCCAAGGCTGAAGGTGCGATTCCCAATAACCGTCGAACCGCCCCGCCGCGACCCAGGCGAGGTCGAGCGCAGCGGCGCCCATCCGGCGAATCCCGGCGACTTCGGGCGCCACCGCGCCGAAGATGCGGCTCCACTCGACGAAATCGCCATGGCCGAGGAACGGGATGCCCGTCGCGATCAGCGAGTCGGCTAGGTCGCGCCGCGCCGAAACGCGCAGGCGCTGGTCCTGCAGCCAGGCGCCCCGGCCCTTCTCGGCCCAGAAGCTCTCGTCGGTGATCGGCTGGTAGATATAGCCGTGGGTAATCTCGGGCTTGCCCTGTGCGCCCATCGGATCCTCGACCGCGATCGACATGCAGAAATGCGGGATGCCGTGGAGGAAGTTGCTAGTGCCGTCGAGCGGATCGATGATCCAGCGCGGCTTGTTCGGATCGCCGGCGATCTCGCCGCGCTCCTCCACGAGGAATCCCCAATCGGGCCGCGCCTTCTGAAGCTCCTCGATCAGCGTGTCTTCAGCGCGCTTGTCGGCGACCGACACAAAGTCGGCGGGCCCCTTGCGGCTCACCTGGAGGTGTTGGACCTCGTTGAAGTCGCGCCGCAGCCGCGGCCCGGCCTTGCGGACGGCGCGCTCGATGACGGTGATGATGCCGGAATGACTGACCACTATACTTCTCTTCTCCCCTCCCGCTTGCGGGAGGGGTCGGGGGAGGGCCTAAACGTTTCAAGGGGACGGAAGCAGGCCTGACTCCCCTCCCCCAGCCCCTCCCGCAAGCGGGAGGGAGGCGAAGAAGGTTCAATCCGCGCGGCGGACGTAGGTCTGCTCGTAGACGTCGACGACGATCCGGGTGCCAGCGGCGATGTGCGGCGGGACCATCACGCGGACCCCATTCTCGAGCAAAGCGGGCTTGTACGAGGACGAAGCCGTCTGGCCCTTCACCACCGCATCGGCCTCGACGATCGTCGCCTCGATCGTGTCGGGCAGCTGCACGCTGATCGGATCCTCGTCGTAGAGTTCCATCACCACGTCCATGCCGTCCTGCAGGAAGGCAGCGGCATCGCCGAGCAAGTCGCGCGGGAGCGTGGTCTGATCATAGGTGTCCTTGTCCATGAACACCAGATTGTCGCCCTCGGCGAATAGGAACTGGAAGTCCTTGGTGTCGAGGCGGACGCGCTCGACCGTCTCCGCCGAGCGGAAGCGGACATTGTTCTTGCGGCCGTCGCGCAGATTCTTGAGCTCGACCTGCATGTACGCCCCGCCCTTGCCGGGCTGGGTGTGCTGAATCTTGACGGCGCGCCAGATGCCGCCTTCATATTCGATGATATTGCCGGGACGGATGTCCACGCCGCTGATCTTCATGGATCGAGACCTGTGAGCTGAGAAAGAGCGAAGGCCGCGCCTTTAGCGATGCATCACGCTTCCGGCAAGCGCGCCGCCAGCGCCGCGTCGATTCGGCCCTGCGCTTCCTCGTCCCACAACGGCGGATCCTCGGGAGTCGGCAGGCCGGGAAAGCTTCGACTTCCCTCGGGGACCGTCACCAGCGGGTGCCGCGACACGGTGAAGAAATGTGCGTCGGGCATCACCCGCTCGTCGAGCGTGCCGCCGCGGACGAAGCGGATTGCGTCGCCGAAATCGGGATGCGTTCCCCATAGTCCGACTCCGCAGCGCGGGCAGCGTGCAGTGCGCGTCGGCGGCTGGCTGCCGAGTTGCATTTCGAGGACCTCCGGCTCGCCATCGGTCAGCATCTCGATACGGTCGGCCTCGATCATCGCGTTGATCGCCAAGGCGGAGCCGCTCTCGCGCTGGCACACCCGGCAATGGCAGCCGTTGACGAAGATCGGCGCCGAGGTCATCCGAAACCGGATATATCGGCAATTGCAGCCGCCCTGCATGCGCTTCTTCCCTTGCCCGAAACGCAGATTAAGGGGCGCCCCGCCTGCCCGCAAGCAAAGGATAGGGATTGATCGGCTGGCCTTGCCACCAGCTTTCGCTAGGTTGCATGTGCGACATGCCGAAGTGGAGATGGAAGTTGCCGGCACCGGCATTACCGGTATCCCCGACGAAGCCGAGCAGATCCCCCGTCTTGACTTGCATGCCCTCGACGATCCCCGGCGCATAGCGCTGGAGGTGCGCGTAATAATAGCTCCATTGCCGGTCTGGTGAGCGGACATAGAGCGTGATCCCGCCGCCGCCTTCGCTGTAGAACAGCTTCTCGACCGTGCCGGGCGCCGCGGCGAGGATCGGGGTGCCGCCGGCGGCCATGATGTCGGTCGCCTGGTGCGTTCGCGCGCCGTTCGCGCGCGATTGGCCCCAAGTGTCTACGATCTGCGACCGTTGCACGCCCTGTACGGGGACGAGGAGCAGCGGGTGCGTCCAGTTGCCCGCGGGGGCCGGCGGCGCGGCGCCTGCCTGCGCGGCAGGCTGCGGCTGTGTGGCAGGAGCTGCGGGCTCGCCGGGGACGATCCGGATCATCGATGCCAGTCCGGCCAGCGCCAGAAGCAGGACGATCCCCACGCCTATCGCCAGCCGCTTCAGCACGGACTCACTCCTGGAACACGGCCTTGGCGCCGGGCTTGATCATCAGCGCCAGCCGTGCGGCATCCCAATTGGTCAGGCGGATGCAGCCATGGCTCTGGGTGCGCCCGATCGTCTGCGGTTCGGGCGTGCCGTGGATGCCGTAATGCTCCTTCGACAGATCGAGCCATACCACGCCGACCGGGCCGTTGGGTCCCGGCGGCAGCATCGCCTTCTCGTCGTCCTTCTTGGCATCCCAGAACAGGTCGGGATTATAGTGGAACTTGGGATTGGTATCGACGACGTTGATCTTCCACGTCCCGATCGGCAGCGGATCGTGCTGGCTACCCATGGTCGCGCTGAACTGGGCGACGAGTTTGTCGTCGGCGTCGAACACCTTGAGCACCTTCTCGGACTTGTCGACCACGACATGGTCGCCCGCGGGCTGCTTGGCGTCCACATTGAGGTCGGTCAGCGTCTGGCGCCAGGTCGGCTTGATCTCGCCCTGATAGTCGCGCGACTGGGCGACGACATTGGGGAAGAAGAAGGCCCGGCCGGGAGCGATCGTCCCGCCGCCGGGATTGAGCTCGACCAGCACTTCGGGCGTGGTGTGGAACATCTCGGCCAGCTTCTCGAGCGGGCGGGTATAGCCGAGCGACGACAGCTTGGCCTGATCGGCGGGATCCTTGGGCATCGGATTGACATACGGCCCCTGCAGCATCGCCGGATCCAGCGTGACGCGCACCGTCGGCCGGCGCGCGCGATATTCGTGCAGCGCGCCAAGGGTCGCGCGGTCGAGCTTGCCGCTGGTCTCGAGCCCGCGGGCCGACTGGAACCCCTTCAGTGCCGCGGTGAGCGACTGACCTTCGCGCCCGTCGACGATTCCCGGCGAGAAGCCGAGCGAATCGAGGATCACCTGGGCGTGCATGATCGTCCAGTCGATCGGCGGCTTGCCCTTGGGCGCCTCCGCTTTGGGAGCGGCCGCGAGCGGGCTGAACGCAATCACTGCGGCCCATGCCGCCACACCAACAATCTTACGCAAACCAGCCACTCCCGACCAACAAGGGTTAGCGCGAGTAACGAACGCGCCCGCCCTTGTTTCCGGGCGGGTCGAGGCTCAGCCCTTGAGCACCGCCTCGAACGCCTTGATCGCGGCGGCTTCGTCGCCGTTCCAGACTGCCCCCGACACGGCGATGAAGTCCGCACCCGCCTCGATCAGCGGGCGCGCATTGTCAGGCGTGATTCCGCCGATCGCTACGCAGGGAATCTCGAACACCGTCGTCCACCAGCTGAGCAGCACGGGCTCGGCATGATGGCGGACCTGCTTGGTGGTCGTCGGATAGAAGCTCCCGAATGCGACATAATCGGCGCCCGCCTCCCCCGCCTCCATCGCGAGGTGGCGGCTGTCATGCACCGTCACGCCGATCTGCGCCGAGGGACCGAGGACCGAGCGCGCCTCGCGCGGGTCGCCATCGTTCTGGCCGAGATGGACGCCATCGGCGCCGACGCGCTTGGCGAGGCTGATGCTGTCGTTGACCAGGAACGCCACGTCGCGATCGGCGCAGATGCGCTGGAGCGGCTCGGCGAGCGCGGCCGCGGCATGCTGGTCGATATCCTTCACGCGGAACTGGAACGCCGCGACCGGTCCGGCATCGAGCGCGCGCGCCAGCCGATCAGGGAAACCACCCGTCACGTCGAGCGGCGACACCAGATAGAGCTGGCACGCCGGCCGCCGCGGATCGCGGACAAATTGATCCGCGAAGCCCTCCAGCGCGTTGTCCGCGTCGAAATCGTCTTCGGGATCGTGCATGGTAAGCTCCGGGTTCGCGGATATCCGCATCGGTTGTTCAGGCTGGATCTACGCCCATTGGCGTGGCCGCTTCTACCCCGAGAAGCTGGCGGTCAAGAACTGGTTCGCCTTCTATGCCGAGCATTTCGACACGGTCGAGATCAACAACAGCTTCTACCGCCTGCCCAAGGCGGAGACCTTCGATACCTGGCGCGCCCAGGCGCCGAAGGGCTTCTGCTATGCGGTGAAGGCCAACCGCTTCCTCACCCAGGCCAAGAAGCTCAAGGATTGCGCGGAGCCGCTGGACAGGATGATGACGCCGTTCCGGCACCTGCAGCCGGCGCTCGGCCCGATTCTCTATCAGTTGCCGCCGCGCTTCCGCGTCAACCTCGAACGGCTGGAAGCCTTCTTGCAACTGGTTCCAAAGGACGTGCTCAACGTCTTCGAATTCCGTGACAAAAGCTGGTACACCGACGAGGTGTTCGCCCTGCTGGGCCGCTACGGTGCCAGCTTCTGCGCGCACGACATGCCCGAGCTGGCGAGCCCCCGGGTCGCGGTGGGACCGGCCGCCTATGTCCGCTTTCACGGCGGCGAGGGCAAATATTGGGGCCGCTATCCGGACGAACGCCTGCTGGGCTGGGCCGATTGGATGCTCGAACAAGCGCGCGGCGGACGGGCGGTCTGGGCCTATTTCAACAACGATATCGATGGCCACGCCATCCAGGACGCGCTGACGCTCAAGGGAATGGTGGGCCAGCTGCGGCGATAGCGCTGCCATTCAAAGTCCGAATGCCGCCGAAGTTACGAAAGTTACCGGCTTGGCGCGCGTTTCGCCGCTTTGCACCTACGATGCGCCACGGAAGCTGCAATCAGGCGACAACGACGCCACACCCGCGCTACACCACGGCGACAGCGACGCGACACCTGCGCCACATCTGCGCCACGGCAATGCGTCACCCGCGCGCCGCTCAGGCGACACCGGCGCTACAGCTGCGCGCCGCCAAATTCGCGAGGGATCGATCCGACGATGACAAAGAGCGGGCCGCGAGTGCGACCGCTCAATGAAGCAGGCCAAATCCTACATTGCAAGAAAGCGGTCTTCAGCCCGTCGCAATCGCCAGCAGGAAACCGTCCCACTGCTTGGCGCCGACGGTCTGGATCGCAGTGGCGTCGAGCCTAGGATTGCTAGCGACGGCGTCGAACAAGGCGCGGGTTCCCTGGATACGCGGGTCCATGCTGTCGGCGTCGATCACCCCGCCGTCGCGCACGACATTGTCGACGATGATCGTGGTGCCGGGTCGCGACAGTGCCAGCGCGGCGTCGACATAGGCGACGTTGCTCTCCTTGTCGGCATCTATGAACACCAGGTCGAACGCCGGCTCGCCCTCCGCGACCATCGCATCAAGCGCGTCGACCGCGGCGCCCGTGCGCACCTCTACTCTATCCGCCAGTCCCGCTGCAGCGATATTGGCGCGTGCGGTCTCGGCGTGATGCGGATCGAGCTCCAGCGTGACCAGCCGCCCCTCGGGCGGGAGCGCGCGCGCCAGCCAGATCGTCGAATAGCCGCCGAGCGTGCCGACTTCGAGGATTCGCCGCGCGCCCGTCATCCGCGCGAGCAGGTTGAGCATCTTTCCCTGCGCCGGCGACACGTCGATCGGCGGCAGCCCGGCGGCGGCGTTGCGCGCGAGCGCGGCGTCGAGCACCGGGTCCGGCGCCAGCAGCCGCTCGACGATATAGGCGTCGACGGCGTGCATCGTGGGCGCGGTCACCGCCTCAGCCGCGCCAGAAGCTCGCACCGGATACCGGCCGCGTCTCGCTGCTGAGCTCGAACCCGGCGATCAGCGGCCGTCCCTTGGCGATCGCGGCCTGCACGGCGGGGAGCTGGAGCGAGGCCTTGTGGCTGGCGGCATCGTCCCAGATCTCGGTGATCCAGATCGCGTCGGCATCCTTGGCGTCCTCCGCGATCAGATAGGCGCGGCATCCCGGCATCGCGCCGGTGCCCCCGCCCAAAATCGCGATCAGCTCGCCGCGCTTGCCCGGCTGCGCCTTGATCTTGCCGATCATCCCGAACGGCTGCGGGTCTTCCATGCGTGTCCCCTTCGCAAATGCCGGTCCGCCGAGCAGCGCGAGCGCGAGCCCCGCCACGACCGGACGCCGTCTTGTTTCGATGTTCATGCCGGTCCCGCCTCTCCGCTCGGCCGGATAGCATCAGCGAGCGCAGCGTGGAATGCCGACGGATCGTCAAAGCGGTGGCCGATCCGCCGAATGGCGCGGCGCCCCGCGCGTGGCGCCCGCAGCTCGACCACGATATTCGGATAGGCGATCAAAGCGAGATTGAGCGCCTCGCGGGTCTTCAGCTCCTCGCCCGGCCAGTGTGTCCGGATCTCGGCGATGTCGCCCAGCGGCACGTCGATCGACTTGAGCCGGCCG
The DNA here is from genome assembly GCF_058782005.1 of Sphingomonas sp. FW306-1B-B10E. NCBI lineage: Bacteria > Pseudomonadati > Pseudomonadota > Alphaproteobacteria > Sphingomonadales > Sphingomonadaceae > Sphingomonas > Sphingomonas sp. FW306-1B-B10E. The sequence continues at coordinate 4,458 of NZ_JBYSXG010000045.1, read as the reverse complement.
GCGCGCAGCCGCACCACCCCGTCACCGATCACCACCGGCAGCCGCCGGAACGAGCGGATCACGCCGATCAGCCAGATCACGCTCGCCAGGCTCACCAGCGACAGCGCCAGTGCGGCGCGCCAGGCCCATAAGGCGACGAGGAAGTGTACGACGACGAGTTCCACGCCTGCGAGCCCGACGAACACCCACATCATCGGCGCGAGGCTGCGATGATAGGGATGCTCGCTCGGGCTCACGCGGTGATCATTCTTCGTTCTTGTAAATGCGCACCAGCTTGTCGAGCATCGCGATCGCGTCCTCGCGCTTGCGCTGGAAGGTGTTGCGGCCGATGATCGAGCCGTTGCCGCCGCCGTCGCGAATGTCGCGCGCGTCCTGATAGACCGCGTCCTCGCCCTTGGCCGCGCCGCCCGAGAAGACGACGATGCGGCGGCCGTTGAAGCAGCTCTTGACGACGTGCTTGACCCGCTCCGACTGTGCCGACCAGTCGGTGCCCTCGTACGCCTTGACCGCGTCCTTCTGCTCGATATGCGCGCTGGGCAGCTTGACCTTGATGATGTGCGCGCCGAGCAGCGCCGCCATGTGCGCGGCATAGGCGCCGACGTCGAGCGCGAGTTCGCCTTCCTTGGAGAGCTTGCCGCCGCGCGGGTACGACCAGATCACCGTCGCGATGCCGACCGACTTGGCCTGCGCCGACAGTTCCTTGATCTCTTCCATCATATCGAACACGTCGTCGGCGCCCGGATAGATGGTGAAGCCGATCGCCGAGCAGCCGAGGCGGAGCGCGTCGTCGACGCCCGAGGTCACCGCCTGGTTGATGCCCGTAGCCCAGCTGTTCGAGCTGTTGACCTTCAGGATCGTGGGGATCTGACCGGCAAAGGTGTCGGCGCCCGCCTCGATCATGCCGAGCGGTGCGGCATAGGCCGAGAGACCGGCGTCGATCGCGATCTGGAAATGGTAGTGCGGGTCGTAGGCGTCGGGATTGATTGCGAAGCTGCGCGCCGGGCCGTGCTCGAAGCCCTGGTCGACCGGCAGGATGACCAGCTTGCCCGTGCCGCCGAGGCGGCCATGCATCAGGATGCGGGCAAGGTTGGCCTTGACCCCGGGATTGTCGGATTCGTAGTTCGCGAGGATGGCGCGGACTGCGGGCGTGATGCTCATGACTTCCCCTTGGATGGTCGCTGTGCATCGGGCTCTAGCCAGCCCTTCGCAACTGCGAAAGCCTGACAACGCCAGACAGAGATCAGCCGGGCGCCGCCCACGCCAAAAGGGGAGCCGGTCTCCCGGCTCCCCTTCCGTCAGTCGCGCGGCTTGAGGCTGACGAGCTGGTCGAGCACCGCCCCCAGCCCTGCCGAACCCGCATGCACGTCGATGCGGCCGATCTTCTCGGTGACGCGCTCGAGCGATTCGAGCTCCTTCAGGCGCAGCAATGTCGGATTGTCCTCCATCAGCTTCGCCGTGTTGAGCAGGCTCCGCGTCGCCGCGGTCTCCTCGCGCCGGCGGATCAGGTTCGCCTGCGCGACCTTTTCCGCCTCCACCACCTTGTTGATCAGTTCGCGCATGTCGCCCGGCAGGATCACGTCCTTGACGCCGAGCTCGGTCACCCGAACCCCGATGTCGCCGAGCTCGCGCCGGACATGCTCGACGATCTGCGTGTCGACCGACACGCGGTCGTTGAGCACTTCGTCGAGCGTCCGCCCGCCCACGGCCTCGCGGACCGCGAACTGGACGAGCTTGTAGACATGCGCCTGATAGTCCGGCGTCGACAAGGCGGCCTTCTCGACGTCGGTCACCTGGACGAATGCCGTGAGGGTGATCCGCAAGGTCACGCGGTCGCGCGTCAGGATCTCCTGCGCGCTGACCTCGAGCGGCACCGGACGGGTGTCCAGCGCCTTCGAGGTCACCTTGCGGCCGACCTGCCAGTAACCGTAGCGGCCCGGACCGAGCGTCTCGACGAGCGCGCCGTCGAAGAACACCAGGCCCGCCTCCGCCTCGCCTACCTGAACGAATGCGAGCGGCACCGGCAGCGTCGGGCCGATCACGTTCGCCTTCTCGAACGCGACGAGCTGGCGCTTGTCCAGCCGCGCGGTTCCGGTGACGTCGAACGTCTCGACCGTCACCTGATCCAGCACCGCCCAAACATGCGCCGCCTGGCCGGGACGCACGATCCACGCCGCACGGCCATCGACCCAGATCACCGCGACCTCGCCCTCACCCGGGCGCACCGTGACGAAATTGCCCTCGGCGAGCTTCGGATGGCGCTTCTCGATGATCTCCGCCCAGGGCGAAGCGAACACGCCCGACGCGACGAAGATCTCGACGCGCTTGCGGTTCAGCCAGTCCCAGAGCCGGTACCGGCCCGGGCCCAGGATATCGATGACGCGGCCATCCTTGATGAGGAGGCCGCGCTGGTTCTCAGCGATCACAACAGTCTTCATCATCGCCGGTCCTCCTCTCTTGCTCACGCGCCGCAGGTCGATTCCCGCGGCGGGATGCGGGCGTTAGATCGGCGAAGTAACGATTGCAATGATTATTTTGCTGCAGTGCAGCATATAACGATATGTTTAAGTGTTGATGCCGCACGAAGCGCACGCACGCAGTTTTCCTGCGTAAGCAGGGGCCTCAGATCGCGAGCGGCGAAGCCTGTAACTCTGAGCTCCTTCTTTCGCAGGAGCACTAGTCTATCGGAGACGAGGAATAGGTCGGCCGACGAAGCATTTCGCCGATGTTCGCGCGGGCCGGCGATTGAGGCAGTGGCTTTGGACATTTGGCACCTGCGCGACGAGCGACGCGAGCGTCGCCCCGGTACGGGTGCCGCGTGTCCATCGCACGCTGCCGGTATCCTCGCCGGCACAAAGCCGAACACCGGTCGCCTTCCGAGGGGCGCATGCGCCCCTCTCCGGCTGAAACGCCCCGCCGGCCTCCCCGATATGGAGTGCCTTGCGAGGGCACTGGCTTCACAGGCCAGCTTGGAGCGGGAATCGAACCCGCGACACGTAGATTATCAGTCTACTGCTCTACCCGACTGAGCTATCCAGTGGTGACGGAATTGAACCGTCGGCTTGGACCTTAACCAAGTGGCAACCATGCCAGGTCCGCCCGGCCATGGAACACGGATCCGGCACGCCGGCCGCGCCCGGGGGGTCTCACGAGCCCCGCCGATATGGCAAAACGGACGGCGGCCATACGATAGATAGCGCAACGAGTCCAGAATTATTGCTGCAGTGCAGCAACGCCCGGCAGTTCCTTGCCTTCCATCCATTCCAGGAAAGCGCCGCCTGCGGTCGATACGAAGCTAAAGTTGTCAGCGACGCCGGCCTGGTTGAGCGCGGCGACGGTGTCCCCGCCCCCGGCGACGGAGACCAGGGACCCTTCCTTGGTCAGCGCCGCCGCGATCTTGGCGAGCGCGACGGTCGCGGCGTCGAACGGCGCGGTCTCGAACGCGCCGAGCGGGCCGTTCCACACCAAAGTCCGGCAATTTTTGAGCACGTCGGCGAGCGCCTCGGTCGCGGCAGGGCCGATGTCGAGGATCATCTCGTCCTCGGCGACTTCGTGGACATTGACCGTGCGCACTGGCGGATTGGCGCGGAATTCCTTCGCCACCACCACGTCGTACGGCAGGTGCACGGTGCAATTGGCCTTGTCGGCGGCGTCGAGGATCTCCTCGGCGGTGCCGGTCAGGTCGTGCTCGCACAGCGACTTGCCGACATGCACCCCGCGCGCGGCGAGGAAGGTATTGGCCATGCCGCCGCCGATGATCAAATGATCGACCTTGGCGACGAGATGGCGGAGCACGTCGAGCTTGGACGAGACCTTGGCGCCGCCGACCACCGCCGCAACCGGATGCTCGGGATTGCCGAGCGCCTTGTCGAGCGCGTCGAGCTCGGCCTCCATCTGGCGGCCGGCAAAGGCGGGAAGCTTGTGTGCGAGCCCCTCGGTCGACGCATGCGCGCGGTGCGCGGCGGAGAAGGCATCGTTGACGTAGAGGTCGCCGAGCGCGGCGAGCCGCTCGATCGTCTCGGTCGCGTTCTTTTCCTCGCCTGCGTCGAAGCGCGTGTTTTCGAGGATGCCGACATCGCCTTCCGCCATCGTCGCGATGACGCCCTCGGCGTCCTGGTCGTCGATGAAGCGCACCGGGCGGCCGAGCACCCCCTCGAACGGCTTGGTGACGAGCGCGAGGCTCATGCTCGGATCACGCTGGCCCTTGGGGCGCCCGAAATGCGCGAGGACGATCACCTTCGCGCCCTTGTCGGCGAGTTCGGCGACGGTCGACACCGCGGCGCGCAGCCTCGTATCGTCGGTCACGGCACCGTCGGCCATCGGCACGTTGAGGTCCTCGCGGACGAGGACCCTTTTGCCGGCGATGTCGCCGATATCGTCGAGCGTCTTGAAGTTGCGCGGCATATCTTCGCACCTTTGCTCCCCTCCCGCTTGCGGGAGGGGTCGAGGGAGGGTGTGTCG
>NZ_JBYSXG010000044.1:0-38920 GCF_058782005.1 Sphingomonas sp. FW306-1B-B10E | reverse complement strand
CCCCTATCCCCTCCCCTGAAGAGGAGGGGTAAAAATTGATCTCACTCATTCGGCAGCCTCTTCGATCGGTGGCAGGTTGTGCCCGAGCAGCTTGAGCACTTCCGCCGCCGCGCTGACAAGGTTGGTGCCGGGGCCGAAGATCGCCTGCACCCCATGCGCGCGGAGGAATTCGTAATCCTGCGGCGGGATCACCCCGCCCGCGACGACCTTGATGTCCGGTCGGCCCGCCTCTTTCAAGGCATCGACCAATTCGGGGATCAGCGTCTTGTGTCCCGCGGCAAGGCTCGACGCGCCGACCACGTCGACCTGCTTCTCGATCGCCAGCGCGCAAGTCTCGGACGGTGTCTGGAACAGCGGACCCGACACCACGTCGAACCCGAGATCGGCAAAGGCGCTCGCGACGACATTGGCGCCGCGGTCATGCCCGTCCTGGCCCATCTTGGCGACCAGCACCCGCGGCTTGCGGCCCTGCCGCCGCTCGAACGCCGAGACCCCTTCCTCGGCGCGCAGCCAGCCCTTGTCTTCGGCATGCGCCGGGCCATAGACGCCCTTGATCGGCGTCACCCCGACCGCGTGCCGCCCGAACGCGACTTCCATCGCCGCCGACATCTCGCCGAGCGTGCAACGCGCCCGCGCCGCCTCGACGCAGAGCGCGAGCAGGTTCTCGCTGCCCATCGCACCGCGTCGCAGATTGCCCAGCGCTTCCTCGGCCTTGGCCGCGTCGCGTTCGGCGCGCGTGGTCGCGATCCGCTTGATCTGGTCGGCGCGAACCCGCGTATTGTCGATCTCGAGGATGTCGATCGGCGCGTCGTTGGGGTTGAGGTATTTGTTCACCCCGACGATCACGTCCTCGCCGCGATCGACCCGGGCCTGGCGCGCGGCGGCGGCGCGCTCGATATGCTCCTTCGGCATGCCGCTCTCGACCGCGTGGGTCATCCCGCCCAGCGCCTCGACCTGCTCGATCAGCGCCCAGGCCTTGTCGGCGAGCTCCTGCGTCAACGCCTCGACATAATAGGACCCGCCGAGCGGATCGACGACATGCGTCATCCCGGTCTCTTCCTGGAGGATGAGCTGGGTGTTGCGCGCGATCCGCGCCGAGAAGTCGGTCGGCAGCGCCACTGCCTCGTCGAGGCTGTTGGTGTGGAGCGACTGGGTGCCGCCAAAGGTCGCCGCCATCGCCTCGATCGTGGTGCGGATGACGTTGTTGTACGGGTCCTGCTCGGTCAGCGACACGCCCGAGGTCTGGCAATGCGTTCGGAGAGTCTGCGAGCGCGCCGAACCGCCGAACCCCGCAATGATCCGGCTCCACAGCATCCGCGCCGCGCGCAGCTTGGCCACTTCCATGAAGAAGTTCATGCCGATGCCGAAGAAGAAGGACAGCCGCCCGGCGAACTCGTCGATGCTCAAGCCCCGCGCGATCGCGGCGCGGACATAGGCCATGCCGTCGGCGAGGGTGAAGGCGAGTTCCTGCACCGCGGTCGCCCCCGCCTCGTGCATGTGATAGCCCGAGATCGAGATCGAGTTGAACCGCGGCATATGCTCGGCGGTGTAGGCGATAATGTCCGCGACGATCCGCATCGAAGGCTCGGGCGGATAGATGTACGTATTGCGGACCATGAACTCCTTGAGGATGTCGTTCTGGATGGTCCCGGTGAGCTGGTCCTGCCGCACGCCCTGCTCTTCCGCCGCGACGATGTAGAAGGCCAGGCACGGCAGTACCGCGCCGTTCATCGTCATGCTCACCGACATCTCGTCGAGCGGGATGCCGTCGAACAGGATCTGCATGTCGGCGAGCGTGTCGATCGCGACGCCTGCCTTGCCGACATCGCCGGTGACGCGCGGATGATCGCTGTCATAGCCGCGATGGGTGGCGAGATCGAATGCGATCGACAGGCCTTTCTGTCCCGCGGCGAGGTTGCGGCGGTAAAAGGCATTCGATTCCTCGGCGGTCGAAAAGCCGGCGTACTGGCGGATCGTCCAGGGACGCCCGGCATACATCGTCGCCTTCACGCCACGGGTGAACGGCGCGAAGCCGGGGAGCCCCGGGTCGGGCGCGTCGGCGGCGGTGTAGAGCGGCTTGACCGCGATCCCCTCGGGCGTGTGCCAGGTGAGATCGGCGTCGCGGACTTCCTTGGCGGCAAGCTTCGCCCAAGCGTCGAGATCGCTCACGCTTGTACTCCTGCGAAAGCAGGAGCCCAGGGCCGCAAGCGAAGCCCTTCGTTACCCTGGGCTCCTGCTTTCGCAGGAGCACGACACCCGAACATACTCACTGTCCCTTGAACTCCGGCTTGCGCTTCTGAAGGAAGGCCATCCCGCCTTCCATCGAGTCCGCAGAGCCGCGCGCCGTGCGCTGGTTCTCGGCCTCGCGCGCCATCGCCTCGGCATAGCCACCGTCGAGCGCCGCGTGCAGTTGCCGCCGGATCATCCCAAGCGCCACCGTCGGCCCCGCCGCGAGCCGCTCGGCCAGCCGCCACGCTTCGCTGTCGACGACGTCTTCGTGGACGACTTCGTACACCATCCCCCATTCGCGCGCCTTGTCGGCGTGCACTTTTTCTCCGAGCAGCATCATCTCAAGCGCGCGGGCGCGGCCGACGATCCGCGGCAGCATCCAGCTCGCCCCGCCATCGGGCACCAACCCGATATTGACGAAGGCCTGGAGGAAATAGGCATTGCTCGCCGCGATGCAGAAATCGGCGGCGAGCGCGAGGCTGCAGCCGATCCCGGCCGCCGGCCCGCGCACGCCGCTGACCACCGGCACGCCGAGCTCGGCGATCGCGAGCAAGGTCGGGTTATAATGCTCGGTCAGCGCGGAGTAGGTCGCCTCTCCCGGATCGCCGGCCGACAGCGCTCCCGCGACATCGGCGCCCGAACAGAACGCCCGGCCCGCCCCGAGCAACAACACCGCGCGCGCACCGTCGAGATCGATGAGCGCCGCCTTGATCTCGTCGAACATCGCCGGCGGCGCAGCATTGAGCCGCTCGGGCCGGTTGAGCGTGACCGCCAGCACGTCGCCGCGCCGCTCGGTGAGGATATGTTCGTAGGCCATCAGAAGTCAGTGCTCATCACGCGGCGTCTCCATGATCTCGGTGAGAACGCCGCCCATGTCGCGGGGATGCACGAAGAAGATCATCGTCCCGTGCGCCCCGATCCGCGGCTCCCCGAGCACCCGCGCACCCTTGGCCTCGAACCATGCCTTGGCTTCGTGGATATCGAGCACCTCATAGCAGAGATGATGCTGCCCCCCCGTCGGGTTCTTGGCGAGGAAGCTGTGGATCGGCGATCCCTCGCCCAGCGGTTCGATCAGCTCGATCTGGGTGTTGGGCGTATCGACGAAGCACACTTTCACGCCCTGTGCCGGCAGGTCGAACGGGTCGCGGTTCACCTGCGCGCCCATCGTCTCGCGGTAGAAGGCGATCGACGCTTCGATCGAAGGCGTAGCGACGCCGACATGGTTGAGCCGGCCGAGCTTCATGGTTTCCATCCGTGATCGTGTTGTCTGATTTGGGCGATCAGTGCATCGTAGATCTCGTTCATGAACTCTCGAGCTTCCGCCTCGGATCCAAAATCCAACTCGACGCCATATGCGTCGAGGTTGGCACGTATCTCTTCCCTTGAGCCTATACGTTGGTTCCAGTTCGACCACTCTCTGGCTGCCTGCTTTTGGTCCGCCAAATCAAATCCCAGCGCAGCAGCTTTTATAGCATTGGGCAGAGTTTCGAACTCGAAGAACACATCTTGGCCGAAATATCCGCCCAGCAGCTGATACAGAGTCGGCCAGTGCTGTTCAGCCTCAAGCCTACGCTCACGAGTATTCCTGCTCATAGCGGAATGTTGTCATGCTTCTTCCACGGATTCTCGAGCTGCTTATTGCGCAGCTTCCGTAGCCCCAGCGCCACGCGCCGCCGCGTGGAATGCGGCAGGATCACTTCGTCGATGAAGCCCTTGCTCGCCGCCACGAACGGATTGGCGAAGCGCGCCTCGTACTCGGCAGTGCGCTCGGCGATCTCCTCGGGGGTCTTGCCGCGGAAGATGATCTCGACCGCGCCCTTGGCCCCCATCACTGCGATCTCGGCGGTCGGCCAGGCATAGTTCAAGTCGCCGCGCAGATGCTTGGACGCCATCACGTCATACGCCCCGCCATAGGCTTTGCGGGTGATCACCGTGATCTTGGGCACCGTCGCCTCGGCATAAGCGAACAGCAGTTTGGCGCCGTGCCTGATGATGCCGCTATGCTCCTGCCCGACCCCCGGCAGGAAGCCCGGCACGTCGACGAAGGTCACGATCGGAATCTCGAACGCATCGCAGAAGCGCACGAACCGCGCCGCCTTCTTGCTCGAATTGATGTCGAGAACTCCGGCCAGCACCATCGGCTGGTTCGCGACCACGCCCACCGTACGCCCCTCGACCCGGCCGAAGCCGATCAGGATGTTCCCGGCATGCGTCGGCTGGAGTTCGAAGAACTCGCCCTCGTCGAGCACCTTCCGCAAGCATTCGTGCATGTCATAGGGCTGGTTGGCATTGGGCGGGATCAGCGTGTCGAGGCTGGGCTCGATGCGGTCCCACGGATCATCACACGGCCGCTCGGGAACGGCTTCCCGATTGGACGCGGGCAAGAAGTCCACGAAGTCGCGGGCTGCGAGCAGAGCCTCGATATCATTGTCAAAAGCCACATCAGCGACCCCCGACTTCGTGGTGTGCGTCACAGCTCCACCCAGTTCCTCCTGCGTGACGATCTCGTTGGTAACGGTCTTCACTACATCTGGGCCGGTGACGAACATGTACGATGAATCCTTCACCATGAAGATGAAGTCGGTCATCGCAGGGGAATAGACGGCCCCGCCTGCACAGGGGCCCATGATCAGGCTGAGCTGCGGCACCACGCCGCTCGCCAATACGTTGCGCTGGAACACTTCGGCATAACCGCCGAGGCTCGCGACGCCCTCCTGGATGCGCGCGCCGCCGCTGTCGTTCAACCCGATCACGGGCGCGCCGACCTTGAGCGCCATGTCCATGATCTTGCAGATCTTCTGCGCATGGCGCTCGGACAGCGAGCCGCCGAACACGGTGAAGTCCTGGCTGAACACGAAGACCAGCCGGCCGTTGATCGTGCCGCTGCCGGTGACGACGCCGTCGCCCGGGACGATCTGCGCCTCCATGCCGAAATCGACGCAATTATGCTCCACATACATGTCGAGCTCTTCGAACGAGCCCTCGTCGAGCAGCACCTCGACGCGTTCGCGCGCGGTCAGCTTGCCCTTGGCGTGCTGCGCATCGATCCGCTTCTGCCCGCCCCCCAGCCGGGCCGCGGCGCGGCGGCGCTCCAGTTCCTCGATCGTCGACGACATTGGGGTCTCCCAGCGGTGGCGCCTTCTGCACAGGGCGCTCGCAAAGGCGCAATTGCAATGTTGCAAAGTTGCGGCGGGCGGGTTTGCAGAATATGGTCGGTGGCATGAGAAGCGCGAACCACTCGCCCCAGAGCACGCCCCTCCCTGCAAGGGAGGGCATGGGGGTGGGTGCGCGGCTCGCAGGGTCGCGCCCTACGAGCTGCGTCAATGGGCTCGCTGCGCTCGCACCCACCCCTGACCCCTCCCTTTCAGGGAGGGGAATATGAGTTCGCAACCCCGCCGCCGCCTGTTCGAGGGCTTCCGCCTCCGCGACCTGCGCCGCCGTCTCGCGCTCAGCCAGTCGGCGATGGCGGCGCGGCTGGGCATCTCGGTCCCCTATCTCTCGCAGATCGAGAATAACGGCCGCCCGATCACCGACGTCGTCTTGCTTGCGCTCGCCCGCGAGTTCCCGATGGAGGCGGCAGACATCGGCGCCGAGGCCGAGACCGCCGCCTTGCTACGCACGATCGACGCCGCCACCGACACCAGCATCGCCGCGCACCCGCTCAGCGAAACCGACGTCCGTCGCGGGCTCGAGCAGCAGCCCCTGCTCGCCCGCCGCCTCGTCGCGGTCCACGACGCCTGGCGCCGCAGCCAGGAGCAGCTCCGCGTCCTCGACGACCGCTTCGATACCGGCTCGAGCGACGCCGCCCCGCTCCCCTGGGAGGAGGTCCGCGACTGGTTCCAGGCCGAGGGCAATTACATCGAGGCGATCGACCGCTCGGCGGAAGCACTTGCCGATGCGCTCGACGAGGGTCCGGTCACCCAGGCGCTCGAGGACCGCCTCCGCCGCTGGCACGGCGTCCGCGTGGTCGGCGACGACAGCGCCGGCAGCCAGTTGAGCGGGTTCGACGAAGCCACCCGCACGCTCGCGCTCAACAGCGGCCTGCCGCCCGAAAGCCGCGCTTTCCTGCTCGCACACCGCCTCGTCCGCTATGAATTCGCCAACGAGATGCACCACGTCATCGGCGAGGCGGGGCTCGCCGGCCAGGCATCGCGCGAACTGCTCAGCGTCGGGCTGGCCAATTATGCCGCCGGCGCACTGCTGATGCCGTACGGCGCCTTCCGCGCCCGCGCCCGCGAGGTTCGCCACGACATCGATCGACTGCGCCAGCGCTTCGGGGTGAGCTTCGAGCAGGCGTGCCATCGCCTGTCGACGCTCCAGCGACCCGGTGCCGCCGGCCTGCCCTTCTTCTTCTGCCGCGTCGACATGGCGGGGAACATCACCAAGCGCCACTCGGCCACCCGCCTCCAGTTCGCAGCCTTGGGCGGCGCCTGCCCCTTGTGGATCGTCCACGAGGCTGTCGCGATCCCCGACCGTATCCTCGTCCAACTCGCTGAAATGCCCGACGGCACCCGCTACGTCTCGATGGCCAAGGGGCTGGTCAAGCCGTCGGGCAGCTATGCCCGCCCGCCGCGGCGCTACGCGGTCGCGCTCGGCTGCGAGGAGGCGCACGCCGCCGACTTCGTCTATGCCGACGATCTGCGGCTGGGCGGCATCGCGACGCCGATCGGCGCGAGCTGCCGCATCTGCCCGCGCACCGATTGCGACCAGCGCGCCTTCCCGCCGGCCGGATCGGTAATCGAGATCGACGCCGACCGGCGCAGTATCGTGCCCTACGCGTTCCGTTAGGCCCAGGAGACCGCATGCTCTTCGTCAGCGTCACTCGCCTGCGCATCCGCTCGTGGCGCTTCCTCCCGGCCTTCTTCGTTCACGCCTACCGGACCAACCGGCAGGCCGCAGCTGCACCGGGCTTCCGCGCCGGATCGCTGCTGCCCGACCGCCGCTGGACCTTCTGGACGCTGACGGTGTGGGACCGGCCCGAGGACATGCGCGCCTATATCAAGACGGGCGCGCACAAGAAGGCGATGCCCAAGCTCATCCACTGGTGCGACGAAGCCAGCATCGTCCATTGGGAGCAGCCCGACCTCACCTTGCCGGGCTGGCCCGAAGCCGACGCACGCATGCGCAGCGAAGGCCGCCCGTCAAAGCTCTACCATCCCACGCCCGCGCACCTGGCGATGACCTTCGCCGCGCCGAGACCGGGGCCTGGCGCTCCGATCACGCCGCGCACGGGCTGATCTCAGACGTTGTTGTTCGCCATCCCGACCGCGCGGTTGTACGAATCGACCATCGACTCCGCATCGTCGGCGGAATGCGACTGCTTGAGCTGGCGATACTGCCCGATCATCGATCCCAGCGTGTCGTTGACCAAGGCGTAGACGCCGAGCCTACTCGTCACGATCGGCTCCTTCGCCTTGGCCTTCGCGTCCACGATCGCCTTTTGCTGCTCCGCGAGCAGCTTCTCGAGCGAGGCGACCAACGCATCGCCCTTGGCGAACACCGCTGGATCCTTCAGATCCTCGGGCTTGTCGAACAGCTGGATCAGCTCCTCGGCCTGCACCATCGTCGCCTTGTTGTTGTAGCCGACCGTGTCGCCATCGGCCTTGAGCCTGGCGAGCTCGGCCTCGGTGCCGGCGCGGCGCTGCTTGACCAGCTCGGCGTTGAACGCGTCCATCGCTTTGAGCGCCGCGTCGAAATCGGCGGTCATCGCCGCGTCCTCGGCCTTGCCGCGCTTGAGCCCGTCCTCGCGATAGGCCTTGGTGTTGTAGTAAGCGTAGAGAGGCTTCAGGCGGGCAAGCAGCTTCTGCAATGCCGTGTCGAGCGCCTCCGCAGTCGCATCGACCGGGCCGAGCGCGCCCGGCAGCGCACGCGCCGCCTTGAGCTTGCCTTGCGCGGTCTCGATCCAGCCGTCGCTGATCGAGATGTCCTCGCTGGGCGATCGGCTCGCGATCCGCTCCTTCTGGTAATCTTGCGCCGTCCGGGGAAGGCCGAAGGTGTCGATCAGCGCATTATACGCCTCGGTATACGCGCTCAATTTGGCCGCCGCGTCGGGCGAAGGCGCAACGGCCGCGGTCGAGCCGTTCCCGCCGCTCCCTGTTCCGCCGCACGCTCCCAGCAGCAACAATCCCGCCAGGGCGACGCCCTCGCGCAGTTTCATCCGTCGCATTCGGCAGATTCCCCTCAGTCGTTGCGAAGGCGTAACGCGGACCCGGCGATTTCGATCCGGAGTTCGGGGCACCGGTTGCCGCAATCCCCATTCGCGTGGCATATTGAAACCAAAGACAAGGAGAGGATCGATGGCCACCGCGCTGCAGACGTCGCAGATGACCGAAGCCGAATGGGAAGCGCGCCAGCAGCTCGCCGCCTGCTACCGTGTGTTCGACATGCTCGGCTGGTCCGAGATGATCTACAATCACATCACGGTGAAGCTGCCCGACGAGGAGGGCGCTTTCCTGATCAACCCGTTCGGGCTGCATTTCAGCGAAGTGAAGGCGTCGAACCTCGTCAAGATAGACATAGACGGCAACAAGCTCGACGGCTCGCCCTACCCCGTCAACCGCGCCGGCTTCGTCCAGCACGCCTTGTTCCACCGCCACCTGCCCGACGCGCATTGCATCATGCACACCCACACCACGGCGGGCATGGCGGTGAGCAGCGTCGAGGGCGGCCTGCGGCCGACCAATTTCTATGCGTGCAGCTTCGCCGGACAGATCGCCTATCACGATTTCGAGGGCGTGACGGTGCGCGACGAGGAAGGCGAACGCCTGCTCGCCAATCTCGGCGACAAGCGCGTGATGCTGCTGCGCAACCACGGCATCCTGGTCATGGGCAAGACGCTGCCCGAGGCATTCATCAAGCACTGGTCGCTCCAGCGCGCCTGCGAGATCCAGGTCGCGACGATGGGCATGGGCGAGCCGCTGCTGGTCCCGGACGAAGTGGTGGCGGTCCACCAGCGTGACTTGCACATGGCGCAGGTCCCCGGCGGCCCCGGCGCCGCGGACTTCGCCGCGATGGTCCGGCTGGTGGACAGGGTGGACACGAGTTGGCAGGAGTAAGTGCAGCCTTGCCTGGCGAGCCCGAAAGCGCGGGTCGCCAGGATTTTTGCCTGGCCATTGCTGTGCTATATCGCGCTTATGACTGTGCTCGACACCTTCCTGTCCTTCGCCAAGGGCCTACCCGCCGACCGACTGCAATCGGTTGAAGCCGCGCTCGCGGCGCTGATGGAGACCTATTCCGAGCGGCACGCTTTCACGGATGGCGAGTTTTCCGAGCTCGACCGCCGGGTTGCGGAACCAAAGCCCGCTTACGCCGATCCTGCGGAGATCGCCGCGCTATTCGGCAAGCCCTTTTCTGGATGAGAGTGATCTTTCGCGCAGAGGCGGCGGCCGATCTGCGCTCGATCATCGCCTATTACGAGGAAGTGGCTCCAGAGGCGCTCGCCAAGATACTTGCCGACATCCACCGCTCGATCGATCAGCTTTCGCATTTTCCGCGCATTGGGATGCGCGTGCCGGATCGTTCATTCCATCGCCTGGTGACGCACAAATATCATTTTAAGGTGGCGTATTCGATCGCTGGGGATGCGATCGTGATCCTCGGCATCTTTCGCTATCAAGATCGCGAAGCGTAGTCACCCGAACCGAAACCCGCTCACTGCCCAGCCCAGCACATGGTCGCGATACTCGGCCACCGCCGGTCCCTCGCCGCCCGCGCCGAGCGCGACCATCAGCGGCAGCAGATGCTCCTCGCGCGGATGGGCAAATTGCGCATGCGGCAGCGTATCCCAAGCTGCGACGCGCTCGGCCCGGCGTGCCGGATCAGGATCGGTTACGGCGTCGACCAAAGCCGCATCCCATTCATCCGCCACTGGCGTCACTTCCGGACCGCGCGCGCGCAGGTTGTGGAAGCTCATCCCCGAACCCACAATCAGCACGCCTTCGTCGCGAAGCGGCGCAAGCGCCCGTCCGATCGCGATATGCGCCGCGGGATCGAGGTCCTTGCGCAGCGACAGCTGGACCAGCGGAATGTCCGCGCCCGGCACGGTGACCATCATTGGAATGAACACGCCGTGATCCCAGCCGCGTTCGCGCTCGACGCCTACCGGGAAGCCTGCCGCTTCGATAAGCGCTTTCGCCCGCGCCGCGACCTCCGGCGAACCGGGCGCCTCCCAGCGCAGCCGATAGGTGTGCTCGGGGAAACCGAAATAGTCGAACAGCAGCGGCTGGCCGTTGCCGGCATGGACGGTGACCTGCTCCTCCTCCCAATGTCCCGAGATCAGCACGATCGCCTTGGGGCGCTCGGCCAGGCTGTCGATCAGCCCGGCAAGATAGGCCTGCATCGGCCGCCACATCGGATCGGGCGGACCGCCTGCCGGGTCCATGAAGAAGCAGGGCCCGCCGCCATGCGGAATGAAAAGCGTTGGAAGTGTCATGGCATGGATTTCGGATGCCCGTCAGCGGCGGGCAATACCAGTTTCGGAAACGCCTTGTTTCTCTCCGCTCCCTCCCGCTTGCGAGAGGGGCCGGGGGAGGGCATGGTCGCGGGATGGCTAGGTCAGACAGCCCCTCCCTTAGCCCCTTCCGCAAGCGGGAGGGGAACAAGTGACTCGCTTCACCGTCAACAACCAGCCGGTCGAGTACAAGATGGACCCGCGCACGCCATTGCTGTGGGCACTGCGCGACGCTTCCAATCTCACCGGCACCAAATATGGCTGCGGCACGGGCGATTGCGGCGCCTGCGCAGTCGATGTCGATGGCGGGCTGCGGCTCGCCTGCCAGGAGACGATCGGCGCGCTCGAAGGGACCTTCGTCACGACGATCGAGGGTCTATCGAAGGATCGCAGCCATCCCGTGCAGCAGGCGCTGCTCGCGACCAATGTCGTCCAATGCGGCTATTGCATTCCCGGCGTCGTCATGGCCGCGTCGGTCCTGCTGCGCACCAATCGCAACCCCAGCGAGGAGGACATCAAGAGCGCGATCCCCAATATCTGCCGGTGCGGCATCTATCCGCGGCTGATCGGCGCGATTACCGAAGCAGCGCGGTCGACGCGCGGCGATGCGCCGCTGCCGCCCGAGCCCCAAGTCGAAGCACCGGCGCCCGAATAAGTTTGCTCAATTCTTTCAATCACCTTTCGCCGCAATTCAGCAACCGGTCATACGCTGAAACGTAATGCAATTCCACGATGAAGCCCGGCCTGTTGCCGGTCTCGACGGAGACAAGTTGAGATGAAGAAGACCTTGCTCGCGGCGATCATCGCCGCAACGGCTCTGGTCCCGCCGGCAGCACTTGCACAGGATCGCGGACGCTGGGGCGGCCGCGGTGGCGGCAACGGCGGCCAGTCGTCCGAAGTCCGCCAGAATCGCGGCGAATGGCGCCAGCAGCAGCAGAGCCAGCAAGCGGTGCCGCAGGCCCAGCCGCAGCGTCAGTGGAATGGCGGCGGCGAGCGCCAGGGCGGCTGGAACAGGCCGCAGCGTCAGTGGAATGGCGGTGGCGACCGCCAGGGCGGGTGGAACCGCCCGCAGGTCCAGCCGCAGGTGCCCGAGCCACAGGCTCCGCAGGCAGTGCCGCAGCAGTCGTTCCAGCAGCAACAGCAGCAGCGCTGGGGCGGCAGCCGCGGCGATCGCAGCCAGTGGAACAACAATGGCGACCGTTCGCGCTGGACCGGCAATCGCAGTCAGTGGAATGGTGGCGACCGCCGCCCCGACGTGAGCCAGCCGCAGTTGGACGAGCAGCGTCAGCAGCAGTTCGGCGACCGCAGCCGCTGGCGCGACGGCAATCGCGATCGCGGCCAGTTCGATCGCGGCAACCGCAACTGGAACGAAAGCAATCGCACTCGGAGCTGGAGCAGCGATCGCGACCGGAACTGGAACGACACCAACCGCGACCGCAACTGGCGCGGCGACCGCAATCGCTATGACAGCAATCGCGGCTGGAACGATCGCAACCGCGGCGGCTGGAACAATAATTGGCGCAACGATCGCCGCTACGATTGGCGCGGCTATCGCAACGGCAATCGCAGCCTCTATCGCCTTCCGCGTTATTACGCGCCGAGCGGCTGGGGGTATGGCTATCGCCGCTTCGGAATCGGCTTCATGCTCGATTCGATGCTCTATTCGTCGAGCTATTGGATCAACGATCCCTATTATTATCGCCTGCCCGAGGTCGACGGCCCGTATCGCTGGGTGCGCTATTACAATGATGCGCTGCTCGTCGACATCTATAGCGGCGAAGTGATCGACACGATCTACGACATCTTCTGGTAGGGACGACCGCAGCCTTGCTGGAGATCTGAGGCCCGGCGGCGACGCCGGGCCCCTTGCAAATCTCGGCCTGTCGCGCGATTTCGCAAGGGTGAGCAAGAATTTGAACGACGGTCGGGTTTCGGGCGGCCCCTCCCCCGTCCGCGCGCGCCTCGGTCGCGACGTCTCCACCCGGCTCGATGCCGATCCGAACGTCCGCCGCGCCAAGACGGAAGCGGCGCAGATGTACACCTATCCCGACTTCCTCAGCGCCGCCGAGTGCGACACGCTGATCGAGTTGATCGATTCGAACGCCCGCCCCTCCACCTTGCTCGCGGTCAGCGAAGACCCCGATTACCGCACCAGCCACAGTTCGGACCTACATCGCTGGTCCGAAGAGATATTGGCCGTCGACCGCCGCATCGCCGGGTTGCTCGGCATCCCCGAGGAATATGCCGAGACGCTCCAGGGCCAGCGCTACGCGGTCAACCAGCAGTTCCGCGCGCATTGCGACTATTTTCACGAGTCGAGCGACTATTGGCCGAAGATGCAGCAGACCGGCGGGCAGCGCACCTGGACCGCGATGGCCTATCTCAACGATGTCCCCGAGGGCGGCGCGACATGGTTCCCGCGCGCCGGGATCCGCTTCAAGCCCAAGCGCGGCCTGCTCGTCATGTGGAACAACATGACCCCCGACGGCACCCCGAATTACGACACGCTCCACGAAGGCATGCGCGTGCTCGAAGGCACCAAGTACATCGTCACCAAATGGTTTCGCGAAGAGCCGTGGATCAAGGATTACATCCAGACTTATATCGCCGGCGGCATCGAGAACGCTCCGGGAACAGATTGAGCCCGCGGCGCGAGTCCCGCTCTCGACATCCCCGCTTGGCTTAGCCAAACACACGGCATGTCCGCCGTGCTCAACATCCGTACCTCGATCCTCGGCCAGCCCTGGCGCTGGCGGGGCCTCGCCGCCGACGCGCGCGACCCGGATTTTGCCCCCGACGATATCGTCACGCAATTGCTGCTGACCCGCGGCTGCCCGCGCGAAGGCCTCGACGACCACCGCGCACCGAGCATCCGCGCCTTCATGCCCGACCCCTCGATCTTCCGCGATATGGACAAGGCTGCCGAGCGCCTTGCCAACGCGGTCGAGCGACAAGAGCAAGTCGCGATCTTCGGCGATTACGACGTCGACGGCGCCACCTCGGCAGCCTTGCTGATCCTGCTGCTGCGTGATCTCGGGCTAGAGGCGCGGCCGTATATCCCCGATCGACTGATGGAGGGTTATGGCCCGTCGGGCGAGGCGCTGGTACGCCTCCACCGTGAAGGTGCCGGGCTGATCGTGACCGTCGATTGCGGCGCGCAGGCGTTCGAGGCGCTCCAGATGGCCAAGGATGCCGGCGCCGAAGTGATCGTCTGCGACCACCACAAATGCGCTGCCGAACTGCCGGTGGCGCACGCCGTGATCAACCCCAACCGGCTCGACGAAACCGAGGGCGCCGCGCACGGCCATCTCGCGGCAGTAGGCGTCGCCTTCCTGCTCGGCGCCGCGCTGATCCGCACGCTGCGCGCGCGCGGCTGGTTCGCGATGCGGCCTGAGCCGCGGCTGCTCGACCTGCTCGACTTGGTCGCGCTCGGCACCGTCGCCGACGTCGCCTCGCTCAAGGGGCTCAACCGCGCCTTTGTCGCGCAGGGCCTCAAGGTGATGGGGCAGCGTCGCAATATCGGGCTCAATGCCCTGATCGAAGCCTCTCGTCTCACCCGCGCGCCGACCTGCACCGATCTCGGTTTCGCGCTCGGGCCCCGGATCAACGCCGGCGGCCGGGTCGGACGCTCCGACCTCGGCGTCCGACTGCTCACCACGCGCGATCCGGAGGAAGCGCGTGCGATCGCCGCCGAGCTCGACCTGCTCAACGCGGAGCGCCGCGCGATCGAATCCGAGGTCCAGTTCGCCGCCGAACAGCTCTGCCTCGCCAGGGGCAATCGCGCGGTGGTGGTGATCGCCAGCCGCGGCTGGCACGCCGGGGTGATCGGAATCGTCGCGGGGCGGCTCAAGGAGAAGCTCGGCCGCCCCGCGATCGTCATCGCGCTCGACGAGGATGGTGTGGGCAAGGGCTCGGGCCGCTCGATCCCAGGGGTCGATCTCGGCGCCGCGGTGCTCGCCGCGAAGGAGGCCGGCCTTCTGCACGCCGGCGGCGGCCATGCGATGGCGTGCGGCGTGACGATCGAAGAGGCCGCGCTCGACGCCTTCGCCGATTTCCTCGAGCAACGCCTCGCCGACCGCGTCACCGCGGCAATGGGCGAACGGGCGTTGCTGCTCGATGCGGTGCTCGCTCCTGGCGGAGTCAATCCCGAGTTGGTAACCGCGATGGACGCCGGCGGCCCCTATGGCATGGGCTGGCCGGCGCCGCGGATCGCGGCGGGCCCGCTGCGCGTGATCAAGGCCGATATCGTCGGCAGCGGCGGACATGTCCGCCTTGTCGTCGCGGGGGAGGATGGCCGCGGCTTCAAGGCCGTCGCCTTCCGCCACGCCGAGACCGAGCTCGGCGCCGCGTTGCTTTCGGCCCCCCGCCATCGCAAGCTCTGGCTCGCCGGCCGCGCCAAGATCGACGACTGGGGCCAGCGCCGCGCCGCCGAATTGCACATCGAAGATGCCGCCTGGGCCGATTGAGGTGCTTGACCCGCGCCCATTCCTTCCCTAACCGGCCCTTCCACGCTCCGGCATGGCCCCTTCGTCTAGCGGTTAGGACGCGGCCCTTTCACGGCTGAAACACGGGTTCGATTCCCGTAGGGGTCACCAATCTTTTCAAGCACTTAGCTTTGAGCGATTGGCACAAATAGCGAACATCCCCAATGCATCCCCGATAGACGATTGCGGATTTTCGCGAACTTTCGCGGTCTTTTTTGCGGGTGAGCCCGCGTCGCCGCACGCGGCAAGGCGGCGCCTGAAAGCCTCCGCTCGATGGCCCACTTAGCGAGTCGAGATCGGCTGTGTCCGACGTCGGACGACCGTCATCCGAATGCCTGGAGGGCCTAGAGCGACAGGGTCGCAGCGCCGCCGACGCTATTCGCAAATCATGCCCGCGTGCCTAAGGTGGGTGGCAAAAGGATCCGTCGAGCTAGGGTTCCAGTTTGACCAAGAAGCCCCTGAAGACCGAACTGCATCATTGGTGGCCCCGAACCCTTTCGGAACACTGGCGCGGTGACGATAATATGGTCTCCGCCGTACGCTCAAACGGCGAGGTCCGGCGCGCGCGCCCTGGTGCCTTCGGCGGGATTACAAATGCCCATCACATGAAGATGGGCGGACCTTGGGATTCAACCTTCGAACCGAGCTTCAACCAGCCAGACAACGAGATCAACGAATTTGTCGACTGAATCTTCACGCTCGAGGCGAGACACGCCCACAGCGATCTGCCGATGCTGGAGCGAATTCTCGCGCAACCACTACCGGCCGAGCGCCACAAGCAGATGGCACGCATCGTCGCCTCACTTCTCGCGCGCAGCCCGCGCATCCGCTACGTCATCAAGCTCGGAACCGAATATTATCGCGAGCGCTTCGGGCTCGCCGATCCGACCGCAGACAAAAATCTAATCGCAGCCAATCAGCGCGGGCTTTACGACGCCTATCGCAAACTGATGGAAGGAAGCGGTCGCTGGGCCCTCCTGTTCAGCGACACCACGGAATTCATCGCGGGCGATGGGTTCCTCCACAACTTCCCCGCCTCGGCCGATGGTCTCCATTCCGGCAGGAAGCTGGTGATCCCGATCCTGCCGACGGTCACTATCATCTATATGCTCCCTATGGGCGGCCACCCCACAGAACCCAAGCTGGTAACCCTCCGCGTCGACCGTGAGGAGGCCGCAGTGCTGAACGAATTCGTGCAGGTCTATGCTCGCGATCTCCTGTTCTTCCGATCCGAGACACCTGTCCTATCCGACGCCTTCCGCGTCGGTGAACATCGCGAGTTCGAATATAGCCAGCACGAATGGCTCGACGGCCTGCTGGACGATTTGTCGCAGTATAATCTCTGGGGGAAAGGCGGTACGCCAGGGACGACCGGCAGGCGCCCCTATACCGAGTCGATCCTTGGCAATCGCATGCTGGACCAGTTCGCCCGGCGCACTTGAGGCCGATTGCACTCAATTCTGACGAACGGCATTGGTGCGGCAGATCGCCTCCATCCAGGCACCCACCTCCCTCTCACTCCAGCGGACCGCCCGCCGCGTTAAGGGATATGGTCGCGGGAAGCTGCCCTCGGCAATGAGCGCGTAGATCTTCGTCTTACCGAGCCCCACCCGCGCCTGGACCTCGGGCAGGCGCAGGAAGCGATCGACGCTTGGTTCACCTTTCATTGCGACGCTCCCCCAGAGTTTCTCGGGCCCTGACGAAGCTGCGATCGCTGGCGAGGAATGCGGTCAGCATATGGGGTACGAGCTCGGCGACCGTTTCCCGTTCCCCATAGGTCCTGCTGTAGATCTCGGCGTAGTCGTCGAGCGCACGGGCCAGGTCCGGCGGGAGCACAATGGTGAGCTTGACCGGACTGCGATCCGGCAGTTTCGCTAGTCGTAGACCGCTCATGGCCGCGGTCCGGTCCAGGGCGGCAGGATCAGGTCCTTGTGAAGGATGACGCGCATCGGCCAACCCGGCCGGACTGTGATGGTCGGCTGGACGTCGAGCGCGCGTTGGACGAGCCGGTCGCCGGCTCGCGCGCTGCTCTGCTGGGCGGATTCGCGCATCGCCCGTACCAGATCGCTCTCGTCGCCCAGGCTGAGCTCGGTACCGATGCCGAGCAATGTCGACAGGCCGACGCCCTTCAGCAACTGCCAGCTGTGCAGGTCGATCTTGTCGGCGAGGCCGGCATAGCCTTGCGTATCGGTCGCCGGCAGATTGTCGACTTCGATCGAGCTGCCGTCCGGCATCAGGATGCGCTGCCAGACGACCAGCGCCCGGGTCTGGCCGAAGGCGACCACTGAATCATAGCGTCCGAGAAGGCGCGCACCCTGCGGGATCAGCATGGTCCTGCCGGTGGGGCTATCGAACACGGGTTGCGAGACCTGGGCGATCACGAAACCGGGCAAATCCGAATTGAGTCCGGTGACGAGGCTCGCGGCGATGACGCTTCCGGCGCTGAGGATCGTCGGCGACGCTGGCGGCACCAGCCGGCCGGGATCGCCGGTCTGTCCGTCGGCCCGCCGCGTGAGGAACGCCTGTTTGCTCGTCTGGCCGTTGGGAGCAGTGGTCGCTGCGTCGGCGGGAGACCCCTGGGTTGAAGCGACGGGGGCCGCAGGCGCCGAGGGAGCCTCGGGACGTCCGCCTGCTGCACCAACGAGCACTGCCGACTCGCGCGCTGCCTTGCGCTCCGCGGCCGCCCGCTGACGCTCCGCCTCGATCGCCTGCGCGGCGCGCAGCGCCGGATCGTCGATCGGCGGACGTGATTCGGCGAGGCTGCGCTGATGATCGAGGATCGGCTTGCCAAGATCGCCCGGAAGCGGAGGGCCCAGCCGCGGGATATCGCCATAGCCCTTGGGCGCCTTGCCGAGGGCGTCCTCGGGCGAGTGCAGCTGCGGTTCGGCCTGGGTCTCCGCGGTCATGCCGGTGCCCAGATGGACGGGCTGGAGGCCGAGCCAGGCGATGCCGGCGACAGCGCTGGTCCCAACCAAGGCCGCCGCGATGATAGCACCGCGGCGGAAGCGGATCACCTGCCGAGGGCGTGCCCGCA
Organism: Sphingomonas sp. FW306-1B-B10E; assembly: GCF_058782005.1. Classification (NCBI taxonomy): domain Bacteria; kingdom Pseudomonadati; phylum Pseudomonadota; class Alphaproteobacteria; order Sphingomonadales; family Sphingomonadaceae; genus Sphingomonas; species Sphingomonas sp. FW306-1B-B10E. Next base: position 20,724 of record NZ_JBYSXG010000044.1, on the reverse strand, counting down.
GCACCAGGCTTTCGGGATCGACCTTCGCGGCGGGCGCAGGGACGTCGGGGACCTCCTCAGTCATGCCGACCTCCCCGGCCCTTCTTGCCCTGATCGAGGACGATGCGGACCACTTTCTGCTTCTTCCCGCCCAGGCGCAGTTCGGCCGCGGCGAACAGGCGGTCAACGATGTAGAATCGGCCCACCATGCGATAGTTGACCAGCTCGGCGGTGCCATCGGCGCCGATCACGAACAAGGGCGGCGCCTCGCCCTGTGCGATGCCGGCGGGGAATTCGATGAAGGTCTGCCGGCCATCGTCGAACGCGCGCAGCGGCCGCCAGGCTGGGTTGTCGCCGCTAATCCGATAGCCGAACCGCAACATCTCCAGCGGCACGCCCGCCGCGACCGGCCTGGCGGCCTCGATAGCGGCGGTCTCGCGCTTGAGCGCGATCAGCGCGTCAGCCGGATAGGACCACGACACCGCGGCCATAGCGGTGACCGGCGTACTCGTCAGCTCGACATGATAGCTGCGGCGATCGGTCGTGATGACGAGGTTCGTGGCCAACCCAGCGCTGTACGGCTTGAGCAGGATATGGGTGCGCTTGCTCTCGCCGCTGCCGCTGCTCGTATCGCCGATCGTCCAACGGCTGGTGTCGCCGGCGGCGATCGCGACCAGGCTCTCGCCCGGCTGCAGCGCGATATCGGTGACCCGCTCGGGCGCCGCGAAGACGCGGTAGAGCGTGCCCTCGGTGTAGGGGTAGATCTGGACCGCGCCGAGATAGCCGGCATTGCTCGGCTCGCGGGTCGCGCCCTGATTGGCAGCAGCGACACGGCGCGCGGCCGGCGACGGGCGATAGGGCCGCGCCCGCTCGATCGTCACCGGCTGTGTGATCGGCGCCACGGGTGGCAACGCCACCGCTTGGGCGGGCGGCGTGGGCTCGGATGCCGGCACGGTTTGCGCGATCGCGGGCAGCGCCAGCAACAGGCCAGGGGCGAGGAGGAAAGAGCGCTTCATTGCACGGACTCCGGTTTGGCTTCGGGGGAAGGCAGCGGTGCGGGCGCCGGCGGCGAGGCGCCCGGGGCCGCGACGGGCTCGAGCTCGCGGCTCCAGTCGACGGCATCGACATAGAGGCCGAGCGGATTGCGCCGCAGCGTGTCGGCGTTTTTCGGCGGGCGGGTCGCGACGGTCAGGATCGCGGTCCAGCGCGACGTGCCGGCGAGGCTGCCGCGCGTATAGGCCGTCTCGACCCATTTCAGCTGGAAGCTGGTGGGCGATGCGCGCACGACGCTGGTCACCTGGACCGAGACGGTCTTCTCGCCGACCTGGCCGAACGGGTTGGCCGCGCGCGCATAGTCGTCGAGCGTCAGCTTTCCACGCTCGGTGACGAAGTCATAGGCCTGCAGCCAGTTCTGGCGCATCAGCACCGGATCGAGCGAGACCGAGCGCACATCGAGCACGAAGCGGCCGAGGAACCAGGCGATCTGGGGATCGGTGGGCTTATATGCCGTATCCGCCGGGGCGACGGCCTGAGCCTCGCCCAGATCGTCGACCGCGACGACGAACGGCACGACGCGGCTCTGCATCGACTGCCAGACCAGGCCGCCGGCCAGCGCGGTCGAGAGGAACAACCCGCCGAACGCCATCAGCCGCCAGCTATGCGCCTGGACGCGTGCCGAACCGATCCGCTCGTCCCAGAGCTGTCCCGCGCGTTGATAGGGTGTCTCGGGCTCGGGCGTATGCCCATAGCGCTGCGTGCTCCTTCGGAATTTCATTGATCATCCCTTTCCTTGATATCCGGGGTGGCTGACGCACCGCCGCGATCGCCTTCCTTGATCGCCTGGAAGGCGGCGTGGCGGTGATGGCGAGCGGTCTGCTCAGCCCGAAGCTGACGCGCCCAGCCGGGCGCACCCTGCCCCTCTCCGCCCGCGCTGGCGGAGGACGCCGGAGCGCCCGAGGCGGAAGAGGAGGTCGTGCCGGCGTTCCAGGCGGCGTTGCGGCCACGCTCGGCGGCTTCGCCCAGACCCGTCGCTGCGCCCGCGCCGCGACGCATTGCGCCGGCCGCTGCGCTGCCGACGCCGGACAGGCTGGCGCCGACACTGGACGAGCCCGAGGTTTCCTGCCCGAGCTTGTAGGCGGTCGAGGCGGCGCTCCCCATCGCCGTGCCCGCGCGCAGCGCGCTCAGGCCGCCGCCGGCAGCCATCCGGGCGGCGCCGGCTACGGCCCCGCCGCCCAGCATCGCGCCGCCGACTACCGTGGCTGCGGTACCGATCGCCGCGCCTGCCCCAAGCTGCGGCGCGCCGGCGACGAGGCCGGAGGCGACGGACGGCCCGAAGATGCCGAGGCCGAGCAAGGTCATGCTCGCCAGCACCAGGCTCATCGCCTGGCCAAGATCCGGCTCGGTGCCCCGCGCGGCTTGGGTGAACTCGGCGAAGAAGCCCGAGCTGATCCCGATGATGACGGCGAGCACCATGATCTTGATGCCCGAGCTGATCACCGAGCCGAGCGTGCGTTCGGCGAGAAAGCTGGTGCGGTTCCACAGCGCGAACGGCACGAGGATGAAGCCGGCCAGCGTGGTCAGCTTGAACTCGAGGATCGTGATGAAGACCTGCACCGCCAGCACGAAGAAGGCGATGATCGTGATCGCCCAGGCGATCAGCAGCACCATGATCGTCATGAAGTTGCTGAAGAAGCTGGTGAAGCCGAGCAGGTCCTTGGCCTGGTCGAGCAACGGCCATGCCGCTGCAAATCCCGTGCCGGCGAGCCGCCCGGGCTGCAGCAGCTGGTCCGCGGTCATCGTGCCCCCGGCCGCGGTCAGGCCGGCCTGAGTGAACGAGCGGAAGATGATGTCGGCGAGGCGCGAGAAATTGTTGATGAGGAAAGCGAACGCGCCGACGTAGAGGATCTTCTTCAGGAGCCGGCCGAGCACATCGCCCTCGCCGCCCATCGCCCAGAATAGCCCCGCGATCGTGATGTCGATCACGATCAAGGTGCTGGTGAGGAAGGCGACATCGGGGCCGAGCAGGCCGAAGCCGCTGTCGATATAGCGGATGAAGTCCGCCAGGAACCGGTCGATCACATTGAGGTCGTTCATTGTGTCGTTTCCTCAAAGGGTGCCGCAGGGCGCGTCTGCGGGGGGGGCGCTCGGCGCCCTGCGGCGCTCGGCAACGAGGGAGGCATCGTCGCCGAGCAAGGGCGGTCAGCGCGGCGTATAGGCGGTCCCCGAGCCGAGGAATTTGGTCGCGGCGGCATGGCCGTCGAGCTCAGCCTGGGCCCGCCGGGCCTGATCGGTCGCGTCGGCGCGGAACTGTGCGGCGAGCAGTTGCTGGATCTGGAGCTGTTGCTTGGCGGTCAGCGCGAGCAGCTGGTTGGTCGACTGGCCGACCTGGAGCGCGCCGACGGAATTTTGGCTCTTCTCCGAAAGCTTGGCGAGCGTCGTCACGTCCGCTTCGATATTCTCGGCGATGTCCGCCTGAACCTTCATCGTCTGGCGGAACCCGGCCATCACGGTGTCGAGCCGGGCCTTGGCCTGGGCTGCGATCGCGTTGGCGCCGAGCTTCGTGTCGAAGTCGGGATAGAGGGTGCGAAACTGCTGATCGACCTGGCCAACGCGGAATGCGATGCCCTCGGCTTGCTGGATCAGCTGGCCGATCTCCTTCATCCGATCAGTCAGCGCGGCGAAATCGGGGAAGTCGGTCCGCGCGAGGTTCAGGTCCATCTTGAGAAGCGCCTGCGCTTCGTTCTGGAGCTGCTGCACCTGTTGATCGATCATCTTCAGCGTGCGCGTCGCGTTCGCGAAGGAATCGACGTCGACGATCGCGATCTGCGCCTGGGCGGGCGCGGGCAACGCTGTCGCGACGATCCCGACCGGGAGGGCGATGCGAAGCAGCAGGGCAAGAGCGTGGCGAGTCATGGCAATCACTCCGGGGAGAGGATGGTGGCGGTGCCGGCGAGGATTTCCGCTGCCCAATCCAAGCCGGCGGATTTGAGAAAATGGGCAGCGAAATCGTGGCCGAGGCCGGCCTCCAGCGCGGCATCGACCCGCTTCTGGCTGTCGGGATCGGAGGCGCCGCAAAGCGCAAGCGCGACCGGCCCGAGCCCAAGCTCGAACAGGCGGTTGCCGCGGACGGACTGGAGATAATAATGCCGCTTCGGGGTGGCGCGGCTGACCAGTTCGATCTGGCGCTCGTTCAGGCCGAAGCGGGTGTAGATCTCGCGCAACTGCGGCTCGACTGCCCGGTCGTTGGGCAGCAGGATCCGTTGCGGGCAGCTTTCGAGCAGTGCCGGCGCGATCGTCGAGTTCGGGATGTCGGCAAGGCTCTGGGTGGCGAAGACCACCGTGACATTCTTCTTGCGCAGCACCTTCAGCCATTCGCGGATGCGCGCGGCGAAGAGCGGGTGATCGAGGAAGAGCCAGGCCTCGTCGAGCACCAGCAGGGTCGGACGGCCGTCGAACCGGGCCTCCAAGCGGTGGAAGAGATATTGCAGCACCGGCGCGACGATGCTCGGGTGCGCCATCAGCGCCTCGATCTCGAAGCATTGGAGATCGTCGACCTGGAGGTCGTCCTCCGCAGCGTCGAGCAGCCGGCCGAACGGCCCTTCCAGAGTGTACGGGGCGAGCGCGGTGCGCAGCGCCGCAGACTGGAGGAGCAGTGCCAGCCCGGTGAGCGTACGCTGCTCCACCGGCGCGCTCGCGAGACTGCCGAGCGCGGCCCACAGCATCGCCTTGACCTCGGGGGTGACCTCCAGCTTCTCATGGGCGAACAGCGCAGCCACCCATTCGGCCGCCCAGGCTCGTTCGGACTCGCGATCGATGTGCCGCAGCGGCTGGAACGCGATGGTCCGGCCCCCTTCCGCACCGAGCCCAAGCGCGTGATGCGCGCCGCCCATCGCCAGGACCGCGGCCCGCGCCGAGAGCCCTTTGTCGAAGATATAGATCTGCGCGCCGGGATAGCGGCGGAATTGCAGGGCGAGCAGCGCGAGGAAGACTGACTTGCCCGCGCCGGTCGGCCCGACGACCATCATATGGCCGACGTCGCCGACATGAGTGGAGAAGCGGAACGGCGTCGCACCGCTGGTCTCGGCATAGAAGAGCGGCGGCCCATCCAGATGGGCATTGCGCTCAGGGCCGGCCCAAACGCTCGACAGCGGCATGAGATGCGCCAGGTTCAGCGTATGGATGAGCGGCTGGCGGACGTTCGCATAGGCCTGGCCGGGCAGGCTCGACAACCACGCCTCGACGGCGTTCACGCCTTCGCGCCGGATGGTGAAGCCGAGCCCGTTGACGATCCGCTCGACCGCGCGGACCTTGGCCTCCACCGCCGCCAGGTTCCGGTCGGCCACCGTGATCGTGGTGGTAAGATAGCCGAAGGCGACATCGTCCTGGCCGAGGGCCTGCAGTGCGGCATCGCTGTCCGCGACCTTGTTGTCCGCGTCGCTGTCGGTGAGCTGGGCAGGTTGGTTGTACATTACCTCGCGCAGCATCGCGGTGACCGACTTGCGCTTGTTGAACCATTGCCGGCGGATGCGGGTCAGCGTCTTGATGGCATCGGTCTTGTCGAGCGCGATGAATCGCGTGGCCCAGCGATAGGCGAAACCCTGGCGGTTGAGCGCATCGAGCAGGCCGGGCCGGCTCAACCCGGGAAAGCCGGCGATGCTGAGCGTGCGCAGGTGCAGTTCGCCGAGCATCGGCTCGAGCCCGCCGGTGAGCGGCGTATCGACGAGGAGACCGTCGAGATAGAGCGGCGTCTCGGGCACCGCGACCGGGTGCGGCGAATCCGAAATCGCGCGGTGCAGAAAGGTCAGCGTTTCGGCATCGTCGAGCGCCCGCATCTCGGGAAGCAGGCTCGCGAACAGGTCGGCGATGCGGTCGGTCTCGGCGACGAAGCCGGCCAGCGCCTCATGCCATTTGCGTCCCTTGCCCTCGCGCGCGACCATCGCGCGGCTCGCCGCATCGGCCTGGTCGGGCTCGGGCAGATATTGGAGGGTCAGATAGTAGCGGCTCTCGAAATGCGCGCGTCCGCCCTCGAAGGCCGCGCGGCGCTCGGCATCGACCAGACCCGAGACGGGATCGGGGAAATCGCTCACCGGATAGCCGAGCGCGGGGCGCCGCTCCGCCTCGATATAGAGCGCCCAGCCCGAGCCGAGCCGGCGCAGGACATTGTTCGCCTGCGCCGCGATCGCGATCAGCTCGGCCTCGGTCGCGCTCTCCAGATCGGGGCCGCGAAAGGCGAAGCTGCGCTGGAAACTGCCATCCTTGCTGAGGACGACGCCTGGCGCGACCAACGCGGCCCAGGGGAGATGATCGGCGAGGCGATCGGCACGCGGGCGATATTCGCGCAGGCTCAACATGCGAAGCGTCCCTTCTGGCGAAGATGGCGGAGCAGGATGGGGAGGAATTCCGGGTCGCGGCGCGCCGCGAAGACCGCGAGGCTATGGCCGAGCAGCCAGAGGGCGATGCCGGCCAGCCATTGCTGGAGCCCGAGGCCGACCGCCGCTGCCAGCGTGCCGTTGACGATCGCCAGCCCGCGCGGCGCGCCGCCGAGCAGGATCGGCTCGGTAAGCGAGCGGAAGATCGGGACCTCGAACCCCTCGATGTGCTGGCCGGCGCCGCTCACGACAGCAGCGCCCCGCCGCCGAAGCTGAAGAAGCTGAGGAAGAAGCTCGACGCAGCGAAGGCGATCGACAGGCCGAAGATGATCTGAATCAGCCGGCGGAAGCCGCCCGCCGTCTCGCCAAAGGCCAGGGTCAGGCCGGTGGTGATGATGATGATCACCGCGACGATCTTGGCGACGGGCCCCTGCACCGATTCCAGCACCTGCTGCAGCGGCTCTTCCCACGGCATCCCCGAGCCGGAGGCCTGCGCCACGCCGGCAAAGGCGAGCGCGGCGCCGGCGACGAGCCAGGGGGCGAAGCGGCGCGCACGCGGCAGAATAGACAACATGATCAGTCTCCTTGGGCTTGGGTGAAGGGGGCAAAATCGCGCAGCGCGTAATTACCGTCGGGATCGATCCCGATGAGCGTCGCGATGGTCTCGATCCGGCGCGCGGCACCGCGGCCGGCAATGAAGACGATCAGGTCGATCGCCTCGGCGATCAGGTGGCGAGGCACGGTGACGACGGCTTCCTGGACGAGCTGCTCGAGCCGGTGCAGCGCCGCGCTCGCGCTGTTCGCGTGGACGGTGGCGATCCCGCCGGGATGGCCGGTGTTCCAGGCCTTGAGCATGTCCAGGGCCTCGGGGCCGCGCACCTCGCCGACGACAATGCGGTCGGGACGCAGGCGCAAAGTCGAGCGGACCAGATCGGCCATGCTGACCACCCCGGGACGGGTCCGCAGCGCCACCGCGTCGGGCGCGGGGCAGCGCAGCTCGCGCGTGTCCTCGATCAGGATCACCCGCTCATCGAGCTGGGCCATCTCGGCGAGCAGCGCATTGGCGAGCGTGGTCTTGCCCGAACTGGTCCCGCCCGCGACCAGGATATTGCGGCGTTCGCGCACAGCGAGCGCGAGCAACGCGGCGCCGGCATCCGACAGGATTCCGTCCGCGACATAATCGGACAGGCCATAGAGCCGCGTCGCGGGCTTGCGGATCGAGAAGCAGGGCGCGAGCGTGACAGGCGGCAGCAATCCTTCGAACCGCTCGCCCCCGCCCTGCCCGTGCGGCGGCAGCTCGGCCGAGACGATCGGCGCGTTGTCATGGACCTCGGTGCGGGCATGGGTCGCCACCAGCCGGATGATCCGCTCGACCCGTTCGGGCTCGACCTGCGTCTCTGTATCCACCCGGCCTTCGCCGAGCAGGTCGAGGCGCAGCGCGCCGTCGGGATTGACCATGATTTCGAGGACACGCGGATCGGCCAGCGCCGCGGCGATCCCCGGTCCCATCGCGGTCTGCAGCATCGCGCGGCGCCGGCCGTTCGAGATGGTATCGGCGGCGCTCACGAGGGCCGCTCCACCGGCTCGATCGGACCCAGGGTCCGCCTGCCGGTCGCAAGCTGGCGCCCGACCTGCCCGACGAACTTCTCGAACCGGTCCAACCCCACCGCGAGCGCGGCGCTGTCTGCCTCGGGCAGCGGCGCGGTGACGAGCAGCTGGTAGCGGACGAACAGGGCCAGGCTTTCCAGCACCACGTCGATGTCGCGGCGCACTAGGCCGATCTCGCGCGACATGCGGTCGAGCCGGACCTTGAACAGGTCGTCGATCTCCCTTGAGCCGCGGCGCGCCAGCCAATCGGCGACGGCGTCATTGACCAGCCGCGACTTATTGCCGCCGGGGCCCGCAGCGAGCGCTTCGAGCGCATCACTCAGCGCGCGATCGATATAGAGGTTCTGGCGGACCTTCATGATCCAAGCCCCGGGATGAGGTCGTGATCGGCGCCTTCGGTCAGGCCGTAGCCGCGCACGGCCGGCGTCAGGGCGCGCGCCTGGTCCATGGCGCGCTGGTCCGCCGCGACATTGTCGTCGTCTTCCAGCGCCAGCTGCGCGGCCGGATCGCCCTCGGCTGCGTGTGCCGGTGCCTCCTCGGCCAGCCCAGGATGGCGCTGGTGCTGCATGCCGCCGTCTTCCTCGGCACCGTCGAGATCAGCGGCCTGCTCCAGCCGCGCGTCAGGCAGGCGCGGCGCTTCGGCCCAGTCGTCGGACCGTCGGCGCGGGCGATCCGGATAGGCGCCCTCGGAAAGCACCGGCGCCGCGATCACGCGCCCGCTGAAGTTCTGATCCTCGAAATAGCGCAGCTTGGTCGCGCGGATCGGCGGAAGGCCGGAGATCAGCACCAGCTCGTCGGTGGCCGGGAGCTGCATGACCTCACCGGGCGTCAGCAGCGCGCGGGCGGTCTCCTGGCGGCTAACCATGACGTGCGCGAGCCAGGGCGCGAGACGGTGCCCGGCATAGTTGCGCATCGCGCGTTGCTCGGTGGCGGTGCCGAGCGCATCGGAAATGCGCTTGGCGGTCCGCTCGTCATTGGTCGCGAAGGCGACGCGGACATGGCAATTGTCGAGGATCGCGTTGTGCTCGCCATAGGCCTTTTCGATCTGGTTGAGGCTCTGGGCGATCAGGAAGGCGCGGATGCCGTAGCCCGCCATGAAGGCCAGGCTGGTCTCGAAAAAGTCTAGGCGACCGAGCGCCGGAAACTCGTCGAGCATCATCAGCAGCTGGTGCCGGCGTGCCGCGCTACCCGGCTGTTCGAGCCGTTCGGTCAGCCGGCGACCAATCTGGTTCAGGACGAGGCGGACGAGCGGCTTGGTGCGGCTGATGTCCGAGGGCGGGATGACCAGATAGAGCGAGACCGGCCGCTCCCCCTCGATCAGGTCGGCGATCCGCCAGTCACAGCGCGAGGTGACCTCCGCGACCGTCGGGTCGCGGTAGAGGCCTAGGAACGACATCGCCGTCGACAGCACGCCGGAGCGCTCATTCTCGCTCTTGTTGAGCAGCTCGCGCGCCGCCGAGGCGATCACCGGATGCACCTTGGGCGCATCGGCAGTGCCGAGGTGATTGGTCGACATCATCCGCCGCAGCGTGGCGACGAAGCTGCGCTGCGGGTCGGACAGGAAGGTCGCGACGCGAGCGAGCGTCTTCTCCTCCTCGGCGTAGAGAATGTGGAGGATCGCCCCGACCAGCAGCGAATGACTGGTCTTCTCCCAGTGCGAACGCCGCTCGAGCGCCCCTTCCGGATCGACCAAAATGTCGGCGATATTCTGGACGTCGCGCACCTCATCGGCGCCGCGGCGGACCTCGAGCAGCGGATTGTAGCGCGCCGAACGTGCGTCGGTCGGATTGAACAGCAGACAATGCGAGAAGCGCGAGCGCCAGCCGGCGGTCAGCGTCCAGTTCTCGCCCTTGATGTCGTGGACGACCGTCGACCCGGTCCAGCTGAGCAGGGTCGGCACTACCAGGCCGACGCCCTTGCCCGAACGCGTCGGCGCAAACGCCATGACATGCTCGGGACCATCGTGACGCAGGTACTGGCCGCCGAGCCGGCCAAGCAGCACGCCGCAATCGACGTGAAGCCCTGCCCGCTCGATCTCCTTGGCATTGGCCCAGCGTGCCGAACCGTAGGTCGTGACGTTGCGGCGCCGACGGGCCCGCCAGAGCGATCCAAAGATCGCGGCGCCGCAGCCGAGAAAACCAGACGCACCGGCGAGCGTGCCCGCCTTGTCGAAGACGTGCGGCGCATAGGCGTCATAGTGATACCACCAGACGAACAGCGCCCAGGGACGATAGACCGGCACCCCTCCGACGATCAGCCAAGGCTGGCCGAGTTCGGGCTGATAGGCGAGCATCGCCGCTGCCCACTGCGTCGCCGCCCACAATCCCGCGATCACGATCGCGAAGACAATGAGGATCTGGCCGATCAGCAGCTTGGTGGGGGTCACGAAAAGCCTCCGGCCGGGGAAAATCCCGACGGCCGATGACTCCTCCAACCAAGCTTGAAATCACATGGTGCGCAGCGGCGCTACGCGGCCGGTTGCGTGCCCACCGCCTACTAGGCTCCCTGCTCGCGCCGCAGTTCCCGGATACGTTCAATTACCGGTGAGGTGATACGCGGACGATTGATGGCACGGAAAAGCTGATTGACCTTCGTAACCCCGGAGTCCTCAAGGATCATCCGGCGCGTGTCTCGCCAATCTTTCTGAAGTTGCGCAACGCGCTCGCCCCGCTCGGCATCCGGCAAGTCACGCAGATCCTCCACGCCCATGAACAGAGCGGTGCAATGCGCACCCAATTCATCATCGATGTAGAGTACATTGCGGGTCGCATGTTCCGCGATGGGCATTATCGCGGCCGAGATCAGCTCGTGGCGGACGGATGCGGAAAGCTCAGGATTTTCGATTACTTCATTTGCGATCCGGTTGCCTTCATACAAAAGATTCAGCAGCTTCTCATAAGCCTCGACACGTTTGCCAAATACGGCTGCCGCAAACTGCTCAGCGCGCTGCCTACGCCTCAGGAACTCGGCGAGAAATATGCCAAACGGGATACCCACCAGACCAATCAATGCCCCGGTTAATTGCGACCAATCCATACGAGCCCCTATCTGGTTCTTCAGCAACGCACGCGACGTTTTTGACGATTTAGACTACCGCTTGTAACCGTCCCGCGTTCGCCCGTTGCACTCAACGCGTCGGCCGCGTCGCTCACGGGTCGATGATGGTGAAAGCCTCGTAGCGGTCCCCGTCGAGCACCCGCATCGTGAACGCGCTCGGGTCCGAAGCCTGGGCTTCGGCGATGAGCTCAACGGCCATGCTGTCGAGCTCCGCGAGCGCCTCTGCGCCTACTCCAAGGGCAGCGATGTCGGCACGAAACCGGTCATAGGCGTTGGCACCGTTGCGCTCGATCGCGACGGCGAGGATCGCGGTTAGCAATTCCGCCTCTCCAAGGGCGAATGCGCCGATCGCGGCATTGGACCAGGCCTCGACGTCACCCGGCTGGATGAATGCGCATGTTAGAAAGTGCGGGACGGCGTCGCGATGCCGTCCCGCGTCGCGGTTGCGAATGCCGAGGTTAAAATGCGCTAGCGGGTTGAGGCCATCGATTTCGCGAAGCACCGCGCGGAGCCGCTCGGCGATATCCGCGCCGTCGGAACGCATCGCCGCATAGCCCGCGCGTCGGTCGAGCGGCAGCTGATCGCGCCCCGCCTCTTCGCGCAGCAAGGCGCAAACTTTCTGCTTGAGCCTCGCTTCCTGGACGACGACGCTTGGCGGATGCGCCGCGGCGACCGCTTCAAATTGGACTTGCGCCTCGGCGAGTGCCCCGGCCCGGAACAACGCGTCGCCGAAAAGGAAAGGCAGCATCGGATCCTCACTCGATCCAAGGGCCGCGCCATAGGCGTTGGCCGCGCAGCGCGGGTGGCCCGCTTCATAGAGCAGGCCGCCCAGATCCTGCAGGAAATAACCCGTTTGCAAATATGCCGGTCGAAGCCGTCGCGCGCGGTTATAGTGACGCAGCGAGCGCAAATAGGTTTCGGGGCGCCGATAATGGTTGGCGATCGAATAGTGGACCGCGGCGACGCTGACCGGCCCATTCTCCTCGGCAACGTCGAGAGCGGCCGCGAAGAAGCTGTCGCAGGCGGCGTCCTTCTCCGCCGAGCTACACGGCGATCTGCTGATCTCAAACAGGATCGCGCCATACGGTACGGTCTGGTGATGGAAGCCGTTGAGGATGGCAAGCTGGACCATCGCCGCGGGGTCGCCCGCAAGCGCTCGGCAAGCGGTGAGTGCGAGGTTTTCGCTGTGATGCGCGGCGGCGCGCTGGACGATGGCGCGCGCTATCGTTTCCGCTTGCCGGACTAGGCCTTTTCCGAGGAACAGGCGAATTAGCGCGTACAGCGCCGAGTTGGCGATGAGGCCGGCATCGGCGCCGGGCAGATCGAAGGTTACCGAAGTGATCGTGTCGATCCGCACGGCCAGGAAATCTACTTCGGGGACAATATCCACTTCCACCAGCCGCCGGGTGTCGCGCGGACGGGTCAGTGCGCCAACACATTGGGCGATCGCTTGTCCAAGCGCGAGCTCGGTCGGATAGCGCATTTCCACGGGAAGGCGCGACAGATCGAGACGCACCGGCATCGCCGCACCTTGCGGATAGGCAGAGAGCGCTCGCCTTACCTCGAGTGTCCGCCGGATCGCGGCGGGCGTCGCCTCACCCCACACCTCCGTTTCGTCGAATCGGTAGGTGACGCTTGCTTGGCCTTCCCTGGGCCGAACCCGCGCGCGGATCGTATCGTCCCATTGCCAGAAGAAGCTGTCGGATACGCTACTGTAACGGGCAACGATCACAGGAAGATCGAGCTGGCGATAATAGTCGAGCTCGTCGGTTTCGAGCACGACCTTGTCACTGAGCTCCACACTGTCGGTCGCCCGTAACTGCACAAGGAAGGTAAGACCGGTCGAATTGCCTTGCTCATCGAAGATCTCGACCTCGCGATCGATGCCGTAGTCGGGCAGCTTGGCGCGTGATACCCATTTAGCCGGTAACAACGCGTTGAACCGCGCGACCGACAATTCCTCCAATTCGTGCGAACGTGATCGTTTTGGCATTGGCTCTTCGTATCTGCCTTCCTCGACGTCGGGATATCAGGCACTCGTGCGGTTGCAATCATGTCGGTGGGCGATGCCATTCCATCACATCGCGGAAGGCGGATCCGCCCAGTGTACCGACACATTCTCCGCAACCACGAAGATCAACGCGTCTATTCGACTACGAGCCCCCCTCGCTCGCGCCCAATCGACCAACTGATACCGCCACCTCGCAGCACGCCAGACACGGGCTTGCCGACATGCCGCTCCAATACCGGTCGCCACGGCACCAGCGTGAACTCGCGCGACTTCTCGATCAGCGCGAACCGCCCGCTGACCAGGTCGATCCGGCGCCGCACGACACCCTCGACCCGCGTACCGGACGCCGGCTCGGCGAACGACAGACCCAGCTCCTCGGAGAGCTGCCCGGCGACGCGCAGAAGCTCGCGCCGTTGCAGGCTCGCGATCAGGTCGGGCCGATAGGTCGCCGTACCTCCCGCATTCTCCGCCAATCCTTGTGCGATCAACCATTGTCGTCGGCGCTGCTGCGCTTCCCGCACCTCCGCACCAAATCCGGTCTCGCGCAGCGACAGCGGCTCCGCCGCGACGAGGCCTCGATCCAGCCAGGTCGCGGCATCCGCCTCGATCAGCTGGGACAACGGCTGCGAGGACAGAATCTCGACCGCAACCGGACGGTCGCGCAGCAGCCTGGTCTCATGCGCCGCCGCGTGGTCGAGATGATCGCCGGTGATGATCCATTGCCCGGACGGTTCTCGGGCAACGCCCCCGCGCAGCCGCCGCATCGCCTCGAGCCGGCGAACATGCGTCTCGGCGAACGCCTGTGTCGCGGTCGGGTCGTGGCGGAGATGCGAGTCGATATCGTAACGCCCACCATTGGCGGCGGCGACGGCCGCGATCGTGCGATCGACCTCGCGGATCTCCGCTCGCAGCGGATCGATCCGCACCACAGCACCTTCCGGCACGACATCCAGGCCGGCGCCCTTGCCGACCGCCACATAATGGCTGCGGCCGTCGATGCCGTCGACGATCAGATAGTGGCGGTCCGCATGCTCGTCGGCGAGGCCGCGCGCGATGACACGTCCAATCAGTGGCCGCGCGCCGGATGCGGCAGGATCGTAGATCGCCTGCTCGGCCCCTGCCCGTTCGACGCTGCGCCGCGCGAACTCGCGCTGCATCGTGCGGATGATGTCACCGCGCTCGCCAAGTCGCCGGAGCGTATCCTCAAGATCGGGTGCGAGCCGCCAGCGCCCACCGCCGATCGGCTCAGCCAGGCCGAGCGATTTGAGCTTCGCAAGCCGCCCGGCGCGAAGGGCTTGGTCAAACGCGCCGCCTCGTGCCGCCGAGACGACACCGTCCTCCGCATCGCGCAGCAACGACCGATCGAGCGAGGTCAACCGTTCCTGCTCTACCTCTGCGCGGAGGCCGGCCTCAATCGCGCGCGCCGAGCGCGGCCCTAGGTCGAGATCGACGAGCTCGCAGGCGCGCTCGCGTATTCCTCTGGTCAGATAGTCCCGGGCAATCACGAGATCGGCGCCAGACGCGTCCTTGCCACGCACAACGATATGGGTGTGGGGATGGCCGGTGTTGAAATGATCGACCGCCACCCAATCGAGCTTCGTGCCCAGATCCTGCTCGACGCGCGCCATCAGCCGGCGTGTCAGCGGCTTGAGGTCGTCATACTCCGCGCCGTCCTCGGCCGAGACGATGAAGCGGAACTGGTGACGATCGCCACTCCCGCGCTCGCGGAAGGCCTTGCCATCGACCAGATCCGCGTCAGCGCTATAAAGCTGTCCAGGCAGCCCCTCGCGCGTCGTGCCGTCGCGTTGGAGATAGCGCAGGTGCGCGGCCGCCGCGATGGCGCCCTTGCCGGCAAGCTTGACGATGCTGGCCTTGAGGATGACGCGGCGCGCGCCACGCGCAGCGCGTGCGCCGCGGCTGGCGAGTATGCGACCGACGCCGGCGCCGCGGCCGATCCTGTTGCCCGAGAAGCCACCCGATCGCGCGCCGAAGACCGACGCGCCGCTACGTGCGAGGTTGGCTGCCGCGAGCACGCGACCCAGATATTTGCGGGCACGTTTGCCGCCGCCGCTGCGCATGCGGCCCAGCCGGGGCTCGAACTCGTTCTCATCGGCCATGGCGGACAATCCTAGGGTGGATTGCGGATCAACATGGCGCGCCGCTGGAAGCGTGAAAACCGGTGCCAGCCAACGCCATGGAAAATCACGAATTCCCGCCGAATTGGCACTGCCGCCCGGCCGGCAGTGCCAACTTCGCTCCCGAAAAACGATGTGCAGACAATCACTTGCGGCACCACCGGTGCCGCAGCTTTATCTTGCCTTACGCCGCCCCTCCCTCCTGCCCGTCCATCCGCTGCTTCACCCCTCCCATCCACGCTTCGCCGAGGACAGAAAAAGCCGGGACGCGATGCCTGTCCGACACCGCATCCCGGCTGCATCTGCACGCGATCAATGCAGCGTCTCGAACGCCTTTCGCGCTGCCTTTGCGCCCGCGAAACTACGCCGCCCGACCATGCCCCGGGCGCCGCCATCGCCATCGACGATGCACACCGCGACCACCCAGCATCCGTCCAATCGTCCGATCATCGCCACCCGATCCAGCTCGAAATCCTCCTCGCCAAGCGCTTCATAGGCGCCCAGCCAACGCTCCTCTACGCGCGCATCCCAGGTGAAATCGCACTCCTCCGCCGCAATGAACCGCTCCGCCAACGCCTCCGCCGCACCGCGCCCGAACTCCAGCTCGAGCCCCGCCACCAGCGTGGCCATCACGCGGTCCGCGCCCTGCGAAATCGGTTCGAACATGGTCATGAGAACCTCCTGTCGCTTGACGTCTTCCTCATCGAAGACAGCCTCTCGACGGCGGTTGCCGACGTGCCTGTCAGGGCTGCCGGAGCGCAGCGCAGGCACCGCGAAGCGGCGGTGGAGGAACCGATTTTGTCGCGCGGCTACAAACAAAAGTGCGTGCGCAGCACGCTCCATTTCGCGGCAAAATTGGAGGCGCCGCCGGCCTTGCACAGGCGCGTCGGCGGCCGCCATGCTTGGACGATCCGAGACGAGCCCCCTTCTGCCGCCAGCAACCGCGCGGATGCCGAGCAGCAGGTCAGGCGGGCGTTCTGCGCTTCCAGTTGCCTTTGAACCGGTCCGGCAGCTCGAGGATCACCAGGATCGTATGGACGACGGACAGGACCGTATTGGCCTGCTCTACACTCGGCTCGAGACGCGCGTGCACGACGTCGTTGCGGATCGTGCGCATCTCGTTGGCGCGCTTGATCAGCGGCCCCGCCTCGCCATCGTAATGGCGGAGCAGGTGCGGCAGCACCCAATTGACGAGCATCTTCAAGGTCAGGTCGTCGGGCTTCAAATTGCTCGAGCTCTTGGCGCGCTCGGCTGCCGGCAACCGATCGCGCGCCTGCAACAGACCAACTTCGAGTAGCGAGACTGCCTCGACGATTGCGGCGCGCCATCGCCCGGCGGTGAACGCCAGGTCGACCAGCCGCTCCAGCTCGAGCAAATTCTCGGTCAGGGTGAAGCCGTTGCAGAGATGCGCGTTCAGATCATAGGAGCGCTTCTCGAGCAGCTCTGGCGCGACATCGTGGTCGCGCAGCGACCGCACGCCGCGTCCCAGCGCGGCGATCGAGAGCTGCAACTGGTCGGGCCAGGCATTGGCGATCCGGGTCTCGAATGGGAGCAATCCTGCGCCGAATAGAAATAGTGCCCGACACTAAGCGGCGTGGTCTCAAGCGGAATTTCGGGCGGCATCTCGAGCCGCGGATCCTTATGGATGAACCGATAGGCTGCAATGAAACGGGCAACCAGCTGCTGGTGCGCGACGAGCCCGGCGGATGAATCGGGTGCGGCGATCTCAGTCAGCGTTTGAAGCTCGGTGAATATGTCCTGATAGAAGATCCGGCCTTCGCGCCCTTTCTCGATAGCGAGCGCCGGAGCGCTTCGTCCCTCCAGCCCGGTCGCATCGAGTGCGTTCGCGTTGTCATCGATATCGCCGATGGTACGCGCGAGCCGGGTATACACGGCACCGCCTCCGCCCTCGGCATGGACCAACGCGTTGTTAAAGTCCGTGACGACGACCGGCCGAACATGCCGCACGATATGGATCGCACCCTGCAATCCCGCACCGTCGATCAGATACAGGCTGTTCGGCAGCACATCGATGAAGCCGGGATAATATTGGTGGACGATATGAACGCCGATGGGTGGCGCTTCGGCGGCGGACGGAACGGGTTCGAAGGCGGAAGGGCTGGCCATGCCGGACCGTCGCACAAGTGCGACCCGTCTTGCCAGCGCCGGCACGGCGCAGCTCTCGCCGTCGGTTCGGGATGGCAAACAGCCCTTCCGCCCGAGGGCGCAAATCGGCCCGCTCCGGCTGTCGCGTCACCGTCCGCAAGGCGACGAATAGGCTGGGACGCTCGTTGGAAATAACCTCCGCCCGCGGTGCGGCCGGCGTGCCGGCGATCGTCGCCAGATAGGTGACCGTCTCACCCGGCAGGCGCCGACGGCCGGATAGATAGGCGGCATATCGAGCCGGCCCGGCATTATAGGCAGCGAACATGCCGGGATACCCGAACCGATCGTACATGCGGCGCAGATAGGCGGTGCCGGCGAGGATATTGTCGCGTGGATCGAACGGATCATGGGCGAGGCCGAGCGCCGAACGCATCTCGGCCCAGGTCCCCGGCATCAGCTGCATCAAGCCCATCGCGCCCACCGGACTGACGATCGGGCGCCCGTCGAGCCTGGTCCGGCCGCCACTTTCGGCCTGCATCACGCGTTCGATCCAGGCCACCGGCAGCCCGAACCGCTGCGATGCTTCCACCACGAACGGCCGCCAATCGGCGACGGTCTGCGCCGACACCGGGCATGCGAGCGTCATCGATACCGCGAGAGTCAGGGCTTTCAGCGCACCCATAGGGGCGTCGCCTTGCCGACCACATCCGTAGCGGTGGTGGGTCCGAAATAGCGTCCATCGAACGAGTCGGGCGCCTTCTCCATCAACAGGAGCAGCGCGCCGTCCCGCAGGGTCCGGCAGCCATGCCACCAGGGCAGCGGGCGCCCCTGCCGGTCGGCGGCATGCCGCGTCGCGAGCGCCTGACCATTGACGGTGATGCGCGGGCCGATGGCGCAGACCCGGTCGCCAGCGACGCCGGCGACGCGCTTCACCAGTGGCACATTGGCCGGGATATAGTGCCGGCGCGCGGCCAGCGCGCGCACCGCGATCGGGGTCCGGGCGATCACCATCTCGCCGCGTGCCGGCGCCAGGCCGGGCTCGACCCGGTAGAGCCCGATCGGCGCACTGGCACTGGCGTTCCAGAGCAAACGCGGCAGCGGCGGCATCGCGATCGTCGCGGCCAGGTTGGCGCAGCCGACCGCGAGCAGCGCGACGAATCCGGTGCGCGCCAGCAAGCGGCGGCGGCGCACGCGGCGCACGTGCTGGTCTTCGGTCCAGGCGAAGAGCGGCAGTTCGGGGCGCTCAGCCATGGTCGCCGCCCGTGCGCCGGGCGTTCGACCAGGCCTCGATATCGTCGATATGATAATACCAGGCACGACCGTGGAGGCGGCAGGCCGGCCCGCGGCCCTCCAGGCGCATGCCCTTCAGCGAACTGGCGGCCAGGCCGAGATGGAAGGCGGCCTGCTTGGCGGTGAGGAAGGGACAGGACTCGCGCGCCTTCTGCGCACGCGCGGCGGTATCGTCGGGGTCGGTCATGATGGCGGGTCCGTCAGCCGCGGCGCCGGATCGCGCCGCGCGGACACCCAAATGAACGCTGGAAGCCATGCCAGGCAGGGTCGAAAACCGGCATGCGCGTTTTCGACCCCCCTGCCGGCAGGCGGTCCGCACCCAAGGGGCGCGAACCGCCGATCGATCAGTCGGCCGGGTTCCAGATGATGGCGAAGGTGTCGTCGTCCTGGCCGGCGGCGCGGCCGAGATTGGCGTAGAGACGGCGCGGCCCGAATTCGGGCGCGGCCAAGCTCAGCGAGACATAGTCGTTGCCGGACATCTCGCTGCGGCGGTTCCAGCCGGCGCCCAGTTCGACCCCGCCGGCCATGACGACATAGTCGGGCTGGGTATCCTTGGCCTTGCGGCCATTGGGAACGATGGTGATGCCGGTGCGGATCGAAAGGGTCCGGAGCTCGCCCTTGAAGCCGTTTCCTTCGCGGGTGACGTAACCGATGGCGGACATTGCAGGTCTCCTCGAAAACTCGCCCGAACCGTCCCGGGCGATGGGCGGACCACAGGAACGGCCAGACGGACACCCGAACCGCAGGCCGCAGCGCCAGCGAAGGACCGGAGCCGGAGGCTTATTTGGAGCGAAGCGGCCGCGAGGAGCCCGCACCGGCGGGCGGGGAAATAAGCCGGCAGGCGATGGTTTCGGGAGGCCGGCGGCCGTTCCAGGTCATGCGCCCAAGGAGCCGTGGACGGTACGGCGCGATGGATGGAGACAGGCTGCGCCGGCAGGAATCTCCCGCAAATTCGGCTCGAGCGAGGTCGCCCGGTCACCCCCGCTGCGCACCGCGCGCGGCCTTCCTATATGCGCGGTGCAATGATCGGAACGGGAGCATGGACGATATGTGGGGCGAAACCGAAGCCCAGCGCGCGGCACGCGTAGCGGAGATCCGCGAAGCGCTGGCAGCGACGGAGACGCTAAGCGACGCGGATCGCAAGGCGCTGCTCGGGCTCGGCTTTCTCGAGTTCCCGAGGGTCATCACGGCGCATCAGGGCCATCGCGGAAGCGCCAAGCTCGACTCGCTCGTCGTGGCGCGGCGACAGTTCGGGATGGCATGCGACGCGCTGGTTGGGCTGCTCGACCGCTTTCATGATTTCAGCGGCACCGACGCTTTCCACACGCGCCGCGGCAGGCCCGACTTCGATCGCCTGCTCGACGAGATCCAGAAGGAGCTGTTCGCCTCCTCGACGCTCGCGCACAGCGTCGTGGATCATTGCCGCACCGTCCAGAAGCTCTGGAATGCGCCGGACTTCGACACGCAGCGCAAGGACCATTTCGGCAGCGACGGGCTGCACGAGTTCATCACCGAGCTCCGCAATGCCCTGCACCATCGCCGGATATTCGAAACCGAATGGGCGCTGCGCTGGGACAAAGCGGGCGAGAAGAGTTCGCACATCACGCTCGACAAGGCGGAATTGCTCGAGGGGGTGAACTGGACGGCTCCGGCGAGGAAGTGGCTGACGGTGGCCGGCGACGCGATCGACGTGCGCGTGGTAATGACTGCCTATCGTACCCGCAGCGATGCTTTCTATGCGTGGTATTTGCCGTGGTGCGAAGAGCACCTGCCCGCGCAGGTTGCCGAGTATCGCGAACTGCGCCGCGCACAAAAGGCGGAGCTCGCGCGGAGCCATTGGAGCTTCATGCTGCCCGAATTCATCAAGCGCGGCGTCGACCCGATGGCATATCTCGAACGCTATCTGAGCGAGGACGAGCATGCCCGGGCGCTGACGCTACCGCTGCATTCGACCGAGCTGGCCGATTATGTGATTGCGTGCGTTGACGACTATGGCGGCTGCACCGAAGAATTGCGGCAGATGGCCTATCGGCTGTTCGCGGTGCCGGGCGCGACCTGGAAGCCTGCGCCCCCGCTGGCCGTTACGGCCAGGCTCGTGGATGCCGAGGGCAAACCGATCGGCTAGCTCCAAAGAATCCCGCGCGCCCGAGCACCTGACGGTGCTCGGGCG